>NZ_JABWMS020000083.1:0-13782 GCF_013369155.2 Escherichia sp. 94.0001
ATGTATTATTTGAAACAATTAGTTTGTAAATAATATAAAGTGATAACATATCAAATACATCAAAAACACCATTCACAGGCATTATTAATATAGACATCAATATAACAACATCAAATTCCAATTAGTAATAAGATATGCTTTTAAATTGCATGCAAATAATTTTAAATGAGCGTTTTTTGATACTTTAGAGTGTTTCCCACCCTTTAATATCACTGTGTAGAGTTGATATCACTACAACAGAAACATGCATGTCATTTGTTTACTTCTCTTTTTACTACAGAAAAATTTATCTATTTTTCTAAAACATCAGTGAAATACTCATAAAAGGTTATTAATATGTCTATGCCAATAAGCAATGCCGCTAACAACAAAATTTTTACAGATAATCATTTCGCTCATCATCCAAATGCCGATAAAGAATTAGCAGACAGTATGCCCTCGCATCTTAACTCGGAAAACATCTATGTCAGACCTCTTGTTCGTGGAAATAACCATAACTATGATGGGGGAAGTGTTGTCGAAATTAGACAGCTTGAAATTGGTAAACAAGGGTATTGGCCATTCAATTACGTAACAGCCGCATGTAAAGAATCCGATGGTATTTCAATCACAGGAAACATACGCTGTGGTACCTGGAAGGCCAGCTCAGTATTAGACGGAATATACGGTGGAGTATGTAAAAAGGCGCATGTTTCCGCAGCGTTAGAAGCTGGTCTACGGTTTAACCTAACTATGGATTCTAAAATTCCAAACACGATACATGAAATAACCCTAGGCCCTGGTTGCAATGTTCCAGGCTATGCGGGAACCACGATAGGATACCTGGCAACACTCCCCCTTGAAAAGGTTGAAAATTGGCAAGATACAACACTGCCAAGAATTGATATCTATATTGATCAGATAATGACTGTGTCAGGGGTAGCAAATTCTTCCGGATTCGCCCTTGCTGCATTACTTAATGCTAATATTGGAATGGGAAATGACCCAATAATTGGTATAGAAGCCTATCCTGGTACCGCTGAGATCCACGCTAAGATTGGATATAAAGTTATCCCCGGGGATGAAAATGCACATGTCAAACGTATGACTCTGCAACCGTCATCTCTCCCAGAACTGTTTGAATTAAAAAATGGTGAATGGAATTATATTGGTAAATAACCACTGGGAAGAATGAGTACTAACATTCAGGTTATACAGATATTTAAACAATACCCTGCAATTTATAAAGTAATACTCATTGCGACTTCTTAATTTAAGAAAGCGCAAGGAACGTTTACCCTTGCGCTTATCATAATAAGTCAGGCGTCGACTTTATCCAGCGGCCATGAATCAAATAGATAGCCATCAAAATAAATATCGTCAACGTTCGAGAATTCAAGCAGACGTTGCTTCACGTTTTCCAGATGCTGCCACATTGCCAGCTTCGCCGCTCGGGCGTCTTTTTTGATTAACGCGGCGAGGATCTGTTTGTGATCGCCCAACCACTCTTTGCGATACAGGCTGTCATCCAGATGGCTGTGCAACTGGATCCACATCGGATTGTTTTCCCGCCACTGCCAGGACTGACGGAATAGCTCCACCAGCATGCTGTTATGCGTCGCTTCGGCAATGGCGAGATGGAACTGCATGTCACCGCTTTCGCTGCTGCCCGGCGCGCTGGAAGCCAGCTCACGCTCTTCCAGTTGCAATGCCTGGCGCATTTTGACGATATCTTCGCGCGTGGCCTGCAAAGCGGCAAACTCTGCGATGTTGCTCTCCAACAACTGCCGCGCCTGTAACAGCTCAAAAGGACCCGCATCATTGCAGACATTGGCATCCGGACTGTCTGTGTTGTGGCTGCCTGAGCTATCAAGAACATATATACCGGCACCCCGGCGCACTTCCACCAGCCCTTTGATCTCCAGCATGATCAGCGCTTCACGTACCACCGTCCGCGTGACATCAAGCATTTCTGCAATTTCACGCTCCGGCGGCAGCCGTTCGCCAGGATTGTACGGCGTCTTTATGATCAGATCGCGGATCATCGCCCCGACTTCCTGGTAAGGTCTTTGCGCAGAGGTGGCAGATTTCATGGTGTTGTGTCCGTTAGGTGCAGTTAATCAAATTTTTGCCGGATGCGGCGTGAACGCCTTATCCGGCCTACAACGGGCGATTTTACGGCACCCGTCAATCTCAAACTATACCATTAGCACTGGAAGTTGGCACGTACAGGTGGGCAAAAAACGAAAACTGGTCAACCAAATATGCGTTTGATTGACCAGTAAGTCTGTAGGGTAATCAGTTAGTTACAGCGCAGCCACACACTCGCGCGCACCGCGTTCACACAGCTGCTGATATGCCGCCGTCACCGCGCCAACAAAGTCGGCATTCTGCGGCAGATCATCGGCAAAAATACCGCTCAGGCCCAGCAGCGCTTTCACGCGGTCTGCGCCCTGATACTGCGCGTTGATCTTCTGGAACTCCGCCAGCATCGGGTCGACCACGTCAATGGCATTCCCCTGCTCATCCACCCCCTGGGTGTAACGCATCCAGCCAGCCACGCCGAGCGCCAGGTGACGCCAGCTACCGCCGTTTTGCAAGTGCAGACGCACCGGGTCCAACAGACGCTGCGGTAACTTCTGGCTGCCGTCCATCGCAATCTGCCAGGTACGGTGACGCAGAGACGGGTTGCTGAAACGCTCGATCAGCAGCGTCGCATAGGCGTTCAGGTCCGTACCTTCCGGCATCGACAGCGTTGGCGCTTGTTCCTGCATCATCAGGGCAAAGGCCGCTTTGCGATAATCCGGGTTAGTCATGGTGTCGGCAATGGTTTCATAGCCGCCGAGGTAACCGAGGTACGCCAGGAAAGAGTGGCTGCCGTTCAGCATACGCAGCTTCATCATTTCGAACGGCACAACGTCTGCAACGAACTGTGCGCCCACTTTATCCCAGTCCGGGCGACCATTAACGAAGTTATCTTCAATCACCCACTGACGGAACGGTTCGCAGGCAATGGCGCATGGGTCGTAAACACCCAGCTGGTCAGCAATTTCCTGTAAGGTTTCTGGCGTCGCCGCCGGAACGATGCGGTCAACCATGGTGCACGGGAAGGTGACGTTCTCTTCAATCCATGCCGCCAGTTGCGGATCACGCGCCTGAGCCAGCCCAAGAACGGCAACCTTCGCCACATGACCGTTTTCACGCACGTTGTCGCAGGACATGACAGTAAACGCTTTCAACCCTTTCTCACGACGCAGGCGCAAGGCTTCGACGATGTAACCAATCGCCGACTTCGGCGCAGTCGGGTTTTCCAGATCGTGCTTAATCAGCGGATTATTGAGATCCAGCTGACCGCTCGCCGCATCGGCGCAGTAACCTTTTTCCGTGACCGTCAGGGAGACAATCGCCGTCTGCGGACGCGCCATCGCGTTGAGAATACCTTCACAACCGTCGATTTCCGGGTGCAGCGCTTCTTTCATCGAACCGATAATTTTCAGCTCGGTGCTTTCTGCGCCTTTTTCCGCCACGGTGTACAGCAGTTGCTGTTTTTTCAGGTTTTCGATCAGCACGCGGTCGTTGCCTGGCATCAGGTTAACTTCGCAGATACCCCAGTCGCTGTCGGTGCTTTCCAGCAGATGATGGGTGTACAGCGCCTGGTGCGCGCGGTGAAACGCCCCGCAACCGAGATGCACAATGCGTGATTCCAGACGAGAATGATCCCATGACGGGCGGGCAACCGGCAGATTGCTGTCAACAATAGTAGTCATCGTAAACTCCAGAATCCGTCTTCAGAGAGTGACGGCAAGGAAGAAGGAACCGGCACGGCGCGCAGCCATGCCGGTGGATATTAACGGCTAAAGAAAGCGCGCTGGATCGCCATTTCGACACCACGAACTTCGGCCAGGCCTTTCAGACGACCAATCGCGGAGTAACCTGGGTTGGTTTTCTTCTTCAGGTCGTCCAGCATCTGATGACCGTGGTCCGGACGCATCGGGATCAGGTCTTCTTTGCCTTCCGCTTTACGACGGTGTTCTTCTTCAACAATCGCTTTCACCACTTCGTACATATCAACGTCACCGTTCAGGTGCGCCGCTTCGTGGAAGGTTTTCGGGTTATCTTCACGCATGGTGGAACGCAGATGGGTGAAGTAAATACGCGGACCGAACTGCTTGATCATATCAACCAGATCGTTGTCAGCACGCACGCCGTAGGAACCGGTGCACATGGTGAAACCGTTCGCCATGCTGTTTACGGTATCAACCATCCACTGCATATCTTCAATGGTGGAAACGATACGCGGCAGGCCGAGGATTGGGCGCGGCGGATCGTCCGGGTGAACAGCCATACGCACGCCAACTTCTTCCGCAACTGGAATGATCGCCTTCAGGAAGACCGCAAAGTTTTCGCGCAGTTTGGCTTTGTCGATATCTTTGTACAGCTCCAGGTGCTTACGGAACTGGTCAAGGGTGTAGCCTTCTTCCGCGCCCGGCAGACCGGCAATGATGTTACGGGTCAGACGCGCTTTGTCTTCGTCGCTCATAGTGGCGAAGCGTTCAGCGGCCTGAGCAATTTCTTCTTCGGTGTAATCCGCTTCCGCGCCTGGACGCTTCAGGATATGCATTTCGAATGCAGCAAATTCGATCTGGTCGAAGCGCAGAGCTTTGGAGCCGTCTGGCAGCACGTATTCGAGGTCAGTACGGGTCCAGTCGAGCACCGGCATGAAGTTGTAGCACACGGTGCGAATGCCGCACTGCGCCAGATTGCGCAGAGTTTGCTGATAGTTAGCAATCCACTGCTCGTAGTTGCCAGTATGAGTTTTGATATCTTCGTGAATTGGCACGCTTTCTACGACAGACCACACCAGGCCTGCGTCTTCAACGATCGCCTTGCGTTTGAGGATCTCTTCTACGGACCATACTTCGCCGTTCGGGATATGGTGCAGCGCGGTAACCACGCCAGTTGCGCCCGCCTGACGGACATCAGCTAAAGAAACCGGATCGTTTGGGCCGTACCAGCGCCAGGTCTGTTCCATGATTTTTCCTCTTTCACATAGTGGGTTCCACAGCAAAGAGACGCGGAACCCCGGAGTTGTTTAGGTATCCGGATGAACAACCAAACCGCAGCCGTGGCGTTGCATCGGATGAGATGGCGTATAAGTTCTACCTTTTGGTAAGACATGTCAACCCGAAATCTGAAATTGGTTAACCACATCACAAGAATTTCACTCTCACGGTTGTTGCTGCAAATTGCAGCAAAGGGTAATTGATAGTTATTAATCAGAGGGTGTGACATTCATCGCAACAATGGTTGACCAATTTACATAACATGTCGCCCAAAATAACAACGGTTCAACCAGGTAAGGTAAAACGTTATGCATGTGCTTAACATTCTTTGGGTAGTATTCGGTATCGGCCTGATGCTGGTACTGAATTTGAAGTTCAAAATCAATTCAATGGTGGCTTTGCTAGTGGCGGCGCTATCCGTCGGGATGTTGGCGGGCATGGATTTGATGTCGCTGCTGCACACCATGAAAGCGGGCTTCGGCAACACGCTGGGGGAACTGGCAATCATTGTTGTGTTCGGTGCGGTCATTGGTAAATTGATGGTCGACTCCGGCGCGGCTCATCAGATAGCGCATACGCTGCTGGCGCGTCTCGGCCTGCGCTATGTCCAGATATCGGTGATTATCATCGGCCTGATTTTTGGTCTGGCGATGTTCTATGAAGTGGCCTTTATCATGTTAGCGCCGCTGGTTATCGTCATTGCCGCCGAAGCTAAAATTCCGTTCCTGAAACTGGCTATTCCGGCAGTAGCGGCTGCTACCACCGCACATTCACTTTTCCCTCCGCAGCCGGGTCCGGTGGCGCTGGTGAATGCTTATGGTGCAGATATGGGGATGGTTTATATCTATGGTGTACTGGTGACAATCCCAAGCGTAATCTGCGCAGGCCTGATTCTGCCGAAGTTCCTCGGTAATCTTGAGCGCCCAACGCCATCATTCCTCAAAGCGGATCAACCGGTGGATATGAATAATCTCCCCTCTTTCGGCGTTTCGATTCTGGTACCGCTGATCCCGGCGATCATTATGATCTCTACCACTATCGCCAATATCTGGCTGGTCAAAGACACCCCTGCGTGGGAAGTCGTTAACTTTATAGGTTCATCGCCGATTGCAATGTTTATTGCGATGGTGGTTGCATTCGTACTCTTTGGCACCGCGCGTGGTCATGACATGCAGTGGGTGATGAACGCCTTTGAAAGCGCGGTAAAAAGCATTGCGATGGTGATTCTGATCATTGGTGCGGGCGGCGTGCTGAAGCAGACCATCATCGACACCGGCATTGGTGACACCATCGGCATGTTGATGTCCCACGGCAATATCTCGCCGTACATCATGGCGTGGCTGATCACTGTGCTAATTCGTCTGGCGACGGGTCAGGGTGTGGTTTCGGCGATGACTGCCGCCGGTATTATCAGTGCTGCAATCCTTGATCCAGCAACCGGTCAACTGGTTGGCGTGAATCCGGCGCTGCTGGTGCTGGCGACGGCTGCGGGTTCCAACACCCTCACCCACATTAACGATGCCTCATTCTGGCTGTTCAAAGGTTATTTTGACCTGTCAGTAAAAGACACGTTGAAAACCTGGGGTCTGCTGGAGCTGGTCAACTCCGTGGTTGGGCTGATTATTGTTTTGATTATCAGCATGGTAGCGTAAAAGAGCACCTGAGCCTGCCATTGGCAGGCTCTGTTCGGATTGTCGGCAAAGTGCGCTTTGTTTATGCCAGATGCGACGCTGGCGCGTCTTATCTGGCCTACAAAGGGCTAACGTGCGGGTTTGTAGGTAGCGTAGCGCATCAGGCAATATTGCGTACCAGCATTAGCAATGTCCTGTGATTTCTTTATTGATAAACAAAAGTCACGCCAATAATCGATTGCACATTCCCTGCAGTCACCTGCCCTCCGGTACGTGCGTAATTTGCCGTTAATCCCAGACTTACCGCCGAAGTCCCTACTGCTCCTAACGATACCGTGTTATTCGCTGGAATAATCGTACCGTTGCGCGTTAACTGTACGCCGACGCCCTGCGCTGGTGAAAACGACGCGGTATTGGTGAAAATCGAGTTGCCCGCATCTGCGGTTGTGCCGGAGAGGTAATACCCCAGGTTTTGGCTTTTCGCACAATAAACGGTAAGAGGAATCGGCACTGAACCAGGGTAGTCTGGCAGAGTAACGGTGACATCACGAGCAGAAACATCACAGCCGCCAGTAGGCACTACCACATCATTATTGACGTAAATATTCCACACAAACTGGAAATCATCGCTGTTATAGTTATTGGTCTGTCGCAAAATAAGCACGGCAATTAATGAGCCAGCTTTAATCGCCACCCCGCCCGCACTGCTCACAGGCGTCAAATAAAGCGCCACCGGCCACGGCTTATCCGTTCTCGAATTATAAACAACGCGCGGCGTTTCGCTGGTGGTAGGAAATGGATAGCTACTGCCATTATATTTTACGGTCCCGGAAAAATGAGATAACACGCCGCCATAAGCCGAACCTCGTTGCAGTGTGACATAGTCTGTAATGGTTTCCGGGTAATCGTTATGACAAAAGATTTGCGTCGAAAGATCTACGACCAGGTTTTGCCCCACATTCACGGCGGGCGCAAGGTTTACATAAACATTGGCGCTGCCACCGCCAATAGGGATAGCGGTGCCATTGGCGGTTTTACAAGCGAATGACCAGGCATTTACCGACCAACCCATCAACAGTAGAGCAAACAGGGTAATAACTCTTTTCATTACAATCATCTCTTCGGATTCAGCTGTAGGTATAGGTGATGCTAATCACTGCCTGAATGGTTCCCTGAGTGGCTCCGCCATTTACCGTCAATGCTCTGACCTGTAACGGGAAGTGCGCTGATTGTGAGGAATCATCCACCTGAACTGTTTTGGTTGCGCCAGTATTCAATGTGTTGCCACTGTCATCCTGTAGCTCTAACTGGATGTTTTGCGCGGTCCCCTGGTTTTTATAATATCCGGTACTGTCGGCTGCCCCGCTGAAGCTGGCGGTGACCCTCGATGTTCCCACCGGACAATGAGTCAACTCAAGCGCAACATCATGCCAGGCCGATGCCGCACCAGCAGACACGAGACTGAAAGAATAAAGATCGCCGAGATCAACCGTGGCATTAGTGGTGGAAACCGTGCACGGTTTGGCGACGACCTTACCGTTCACGGTGATCGTGACATCGGCGGCCTGTAGCGTCGCACTTACGAGCGTCAACATTGCCGCCAATAAACACCCACGTATGCGCCATTTCATGAGCATCTCCAGTTACTGATATTCAAGAGTGAAGGTAGCCGTGGCATTGATATGCCCCGCAGTGACAGGCACCTGTGTCGCCATTAGCCGGGCGTAAAAATTCAGCGTATTTGGTTTACCCGGCGTCAGGGTCGTCCACGAAATCGCGGAGGATGGCGCATTAAGGGGGATCTGATTTTGTTGCTCATTCAGAAGCTGTATTCCCAGCCCCGCAGCCGCTGACACCGTATTTTCAAGTGCAAGCAGGTTGGCATTGTGACTATCTGCAACGCCGGTAAACCCAACCTTTACGGCAGAAACGGCATTACCACAGGGTGACAGCAAAATACGAAATGGAACGACAGGAGTCGTCGCGCCAATGTTGTTAAATTGCTTCGCCGCGTTTTCCATCAGATCAACAGTAAAATTGGTTGATTCAGCGGCCACACTACAGCCGTTATCTCTGACATAGCCGCGGATAGTAATCGTGCTATCCGCAGCCAAAGCGTGACTTACCGCCAGCCACAAAAAAGCGCACAGAAGATAAAAAGGTTTGCTTTTCATCACGCCCCCTTAACGACATTCAGCTGATAGCTGGGTTAATAACTGCTGCTGACTCTCTGGTGGCAGTTGATAATTGGCGACACAGTGAGCATTTTCCTCTTCTCCCCATTTCACCTGAACTTTTCCCGCTAAAGGCATCCCGCTGAGATAAACCTGACCATTATCCGCAACAATGCCGCTACTCTGGCTACTCTCTGATGTGACCATCGCCCCAAACGGCAGCGGCTTATTATTATGGGTTAGCGTCATGAGCAGTTTTATCCCAACACGCGCTTTAAACTCTGCTCGCACAATTGCCCCACGGGTGGGAACAACGTTAGCGACCGCGTTATCTAAATCGACGTTATCAGCCAGGGTATTGGTATCCAGCGCTACTCTGTTTTCCCGATATTCTGTGGCATAAGGCAGCACGGCATAACCGCGCCAGTCGGTACGCACCCCCGTCTGGTTTTCGACTTTTGCATCTTTTGCGCCAGGCGCTTTAACAAGCACTACCGTATCGTTTAACGGCTGCCCCAGCGTTACGCCATTGGCATGAGCCAGTACCCCACCGCTGACTCCGTAATAGAGCTGCTTAATATCATCGCTATGGCTGTAACCAATGTTGGCATTGCCGTAGCCACCGCGATAATTCAGCGCGGCGTAGCCTGTACTTCCGCTATTACCATCGCCTCCCCCGGCATAGCCGGTTTGCACGCTATAACTGAGGTTGTTGTCTTCCAGCAACGTACCGTATACACCGGCCAGATTGGTCATCCGACCGTTGAGATCGTGTGACATGCTGTAGCTGGCACTGGCATGTCGCCACTGAGATTTACTGTCAGAACGCAGCCAGTGGCTGAAAGGAATATTGATGTTAAGAGCCAACATCTGATCCCGTCCTTTTTGCCACGCGTTTTTCGTCAGGCTATAGCTGAGCGTCCAGTTGATATCTTCGAAAGCAGTATTTAATCCAGCCTGGAATTGCTCATCGACATTACTCGTTCCCCAATAAGTTTGATGGCTACCACTCAAATACAGTGTTGATGTGCGTCCGAGTTGCTGAGTAACAGTGAGCTGTAATTTCCCGCGTTTGTTATAAGCGAGATTGTAATAGTCGGTAAATTTCGGCTTAACCTGAATAACACCATCCTGTGTTTCGATGTTGTAGCCACTCATTCGGCTGTATGTTGTATCAGCGAAATTAAAATACCCGCTGGTCGAGTAACGGTAACCCACTAACTGAATATTCGTGCCTGACTCATTGAGCGATTTGTTATAGAGAAAACGCACCGATTGCCCGTCATGCTGACTGTCATCAGGAAGTGTGGAATTAGCCTGCGTCATATCCACGGACAGAGCGCCCAGTGCCCCCATGTTTTTCCCGATACCGAAATTAAAAGCGCGATAACGATCCGCCAGTTGCGTTCCACCATATATTGTCCAGCCAGCCGGAAGGCCGTGGAGTAATGTACTCTGGAAAAAACGGGGTTTATCCTGTTGCGCATTTCCACTACGGTATTCTCCTGCCGTAATGGAATAACGAGTATGCCCTTCACGTTGCAAAAGCGGGACTGACGAATAGGGTACGGTAAAGATCTGCGTGCTACCGTCAGCCTCTTTAATCGTTACCTGCAAGTCACCACTATTACCTGCGGCATAGATATCGTTGATGGTAAAAGGCCCCGGTGGCACCGTACTATTATAAATGTCATACCCATTTTGTTTAATAGTGACCTGTGCAGTACCACGAGCAATACCGTGGATCACCGGGGCAAATCCTCTTTGGCTATCGGGTAACATATTGTCATCTGAGGCCAATTGTGCGCCGCGGAAGTTAATACCATCGAAAATATCGCCCTGAGTATAACCATCACCCAGCGTCAGCCGGGAACGCAACGGTATTATGTCTCGCTCAAGCCAGGTATTGATATGTTGCCATTTATTTTTGCTACCTGATGAACTGTCGCTACTGTTATAACTCCAGGTGGTATTGTCGCGTAAACGCCATGCACCAATATTTAACCCACTCTGTAGGTTTAAATATGCATAATGGCTGTTACCACCAATCCGATTCTGTACACTATTTCCGCTGAAATTATAATTGAGCAATCCGGCATTAATACCGGGGTCCCATAACTCTGGAGGAATATAACCACGCGCGCGATTACTCATAAATGCCTGAGGGATCGTCAGGTTGAGTCGCTGCTGACCAACATCTAAATGCGCAGTAGCGTCATGGATCATTGTGGTTAATGGCACGCAGGCATCATCCGCCAGCAAATTCATACCGGAGACAGAAGCCGTATTCAGCCCCATACTGGCAAGTTGAGCGCGCGTCAGGCAGGGAACAATCCCTTGTTCACTGTCGCCCGTATTAAAGGTGACATCACGCGTTGCCATATAACCATTATTCAAATAGATATCGACGCGATACGTCCCTGGTGGTAATTCTTGACCATTCTCAAAACGCGATAAATCAGCCACAGCCAGGGGATCATCCGCTAAAAAACGCGGGTTAAAATAGAGTTCAGCAGATGACAAAGGTGCCTGTGTGGCAAAAACACAGGCAACAGAGAGCCGAACAAAAAAACCAGCCAGACGAGGCTTACGAATATGCAAGCATTGTGTGTTTCGCTGGTAAAGTCTTAAATTCAGATATGACATTATTCCTCCGGTTTAAAATTACCCGGCAGTCAATTTTTTTTATTCAGGCGAAAAATTCCCCCTGCGTTATTCCATTACGCCCGTCATTTTTGGAGTAAGTGCGCCATAATCATTTATTGTTCGGTAAGTAATGTTGCTTCCTGCATCAGAAGGTAATTTAACTGTGCTTTCGCCCATTGGAGGCACCAATGCATTTTCAAGAACCCGAGTTCCGGCATTCAACTCTGTTACCGTCAGGTAATAGGGTGTCGGGTTAATCAGCGTCAGAGAATTCGCGCTACGACGAAATCTTAACTTTTCTGCGGCCTGATCGGGTGGCAACGCTAATTTAGCCGGGCGATAGTACAATTTAATGCGGCTGATAATTGCGAGCTGTAGCGTATTCTCAGTCAATTTTGATTTATCCATTGACGGAATCGCTTTAACGTTCATCCAGAATAAACTTTCCCGATCCTGTGGCAATTGGTTATTTGTGGCATCAAGAATACGCAAGGTATTCTCTTTTTTCCCCTTCATCGCAAACAGAGGTGGCGTTACGATAAAACGACCATCCTTTACACCATCGGCATTTTCTACCCATGATTGAATTAAATAGGTGCTATTTTCATCATTATTTGTCACGGCAAGTTGTACTTGTTTTTGCCCTGCCGGATAAATAACGCGAGTCGCACCTAAGGCCACTCCTGCTTCCGCGCGTCCGGCAGCCATCATTGCCATGATCATCAGGATACCTGCCAGCAAGCAGAATGTTATTTCCTGCAATTTCCTTACATTGACGTTTTTATTACTCACTGTCCTGTTCCTGTTATCACATTATCTGCTGAACAATTACTGATAGGTTAAAGAGAACCAGGCCTGAGCATTGGCGATGCCGCCAGTAACCCGACGCCCGGTAGCACGATATTTGGCGATGAAATGTAACGACGTAGAGCCTGAGTAAAGCCGTTTCCAGTTTGCTGGAGGACGATTAATCGGTACAAGGTTTCCTTCATCATCAAACAACGCTACGCCAATATTGGTGGCAATCCCTGGTCCCTCTCCCACGGAAAGCACATCCGGATTTTTACCATCCGCGACACCGTGAAACGCCACACCCACACGTTCACTCACCACCGTGCTACATTCCCGTAAATGAATAACAAAAGGCACCGGTGCGCTATCTTCCCCAACCGCATGAAACCGGTTACTGCTGATTTGCCCCATATTGACCGTCATTTGTTTATCACCAGCTTCAATCCGGCAAGCTTCTGCAATAATGACGCCCTGAAATTGCATATTTCCGCCGGGCAACGTGGTGTTCCATTTATTTCCGGCCAGAGCAAACATTGGCAGCAACGACGCTAATAGAAATAATCTCTTCCTTTTCATCGTTATTTTTATCGCACAAGGGTGGGCATCCCTGCCCATAATGACGTCCCTGAACCTGGGTAGGTTATTGATACTGAACCTTGAAGGTCGCATCCGCATTAGCAGCACCTGGGGTTGCGGCACCGGTTGCAAAGTAACGCGCCTGGAACGGAATGGTGTTAGTACCGTTATTCAGGGTTGTTTCTGCACTAAATGTCGCACCGTCCAGCGCCAGCGCAGCACCGGTTCTGTCCAGAATTTGCACACCAACATTTGTTGCGCTACCTGCAGCAGAACTCTGCAGAGCTAGTACATCAGTATGCGTAGCATCAATTGCCGTACCTAAGAAGGCAACAGCGGCTTTTGTAGCAACAGTGGTATCGCAATCATTCAGCTGAATGTTAAAACCAACGGCAGAGCTGGTTGCTCCAGCCTGCTTAAGGCTAGCGGTACGAACCTGGCCCAACTGAACGGTTTGATCAACAGAGCCTGCATCAACTGCGCAAGCGGCGTTAACAACTTCCCCTTTGAAGTGAACGGTCCCACCATTTGCCGTCGTAGTATCGGCCAAAGCCGCTGCGGAACTGAGGGATAGAGCCGACAGAACAACGATTGCCAGAGTTTTAATTTTCATGCTGCTTTCCTTTAAAAAAACTGTTTCTAAATCGACATGGGCAGTCGTTCTGTACACTTTGTTTTGAAACGAATTGGACTGCCAACACTGCACAGTTCTTCCCCAAAAGATGAAACATTTGGGGCCATTTTGACTCATAGAGGAAAGCATTACGCACAAACTTTCTTAGTTTATTATTTGGATTTATATTCTATTAATACATTCTTTTATAGATTTTTATATTGAACACGGTGGTTTTTGGAGAGATGAATGAGGAAGTTGCTTCGAGACACAGAAACGTTAGCTTTACCTATAGCGGAGGTTATGTG
>NZ_JABWMS020000084.1:0-12979 GCF_013369155.2 Escherichia sp. 94.0001
CAGCCTGAGTTCACAGATAAAACACTCTCCAGGAAAACCGGGGCGGTTCAGACTGTTCCGTCATCCACGCATAGCTGCTATTTTTACCGTCAAATTTACCTTTTGCGGCTAAATATGCGCGTTCATTTTTTTGATTCGCTTGGGTGATATTGTCTGTCTCACTGACGACCCGCCATCCATTAGCTTCTTTTTTCACCAGTATTTCTGCCGGGTAATACATCTTTTTTTCTCCAGTTAACCCCGCCAGTTTAACGAAACTAACCATGACAACATCTGGTCTATTATCCGGATTAAACCTGTTGTAAGGTTGCATTTTTACTTGATCGACGATTTCTTGTTGAAACTGGACGTTCTTTTGCAAAAAAGCCTGCACTTTTGCACTAACCTGCGACGCGCTCATTTTCACACCATACCATTCAACCTGATCAGCATATATCGTCTCTGGTTGTACATTTTCCTTTTTGCTCAACATCGCATTCCATCGCTCAATAAGTGCAGTGATTTGCTGTTTATCAACTGATGTCAGTTCCGCTTGCGCACTTACCGGAAAAATCGTCCACAACAGCAACAAAACTACGGTTATAGATTTAACACTATGAGAAAACATCTCAGCACCTGTCCTTTACTATTCATTTTCTGCGATTTGTGCAGGGAGATATTTCTACCCATACTCGTATCGGCCTTTTTATTTGTACACATTCGCCAGCACCCTGAGAATTCAAGGTTTCGGATGTATTGCCCCCGCCTGCAAAAGATCTACATCCTTGCCTTTAATGGTTGCCGTTGCGGCAACGATTGTGGTCCTTATTGCTGCACAAGATTTTCGTTCAAATTCCGGTTTATAAAGAATAAGCAACGAATTACTGGTAAATGAATCAAGCCGGTAATCTGTAAAGTTAATATCCAGTCGGTTTAAGCCGAAAGGTGCAAAGCCGACCGTTTGAATAGTTTCCTTACCTGACGGACTCTTGATGTTGTACGTAACACGAAGATTGGCCACTTCGCCTAATTTATTGGTTTTGGCAAAGAGGCTATCCATGCAGGAAAAACCTTTATCTAAAAAATTATCCCGCATTCCAGAACGGGTAATCGTGATCACAGGTAACGTATCGTCAACCGTTTTTCTGTCAATCATATCTTTTCGACAGGCGGCCATAAAGTCTTCCGGACCAGCATAAATGTGAACACCCTTATCAAGATATTCTTTCGCTTTACTACAATCCACCTCGACATACTGACCATTGGCGTACATCATGCCCAACCTGGACCATGCTAAATTCACACCGCGTTGCGTAGCCTGATTAAATAACGTATACGCTTTGGCGTAATCCACTCGCACCTGTTCACCTTCGTAGTAGATATTTCCCAGCGCTAACGGAGCTTCTTCATCACCTTGTTTAGCGGCTAACTCGAACCATTTAATGGCTTCCTGAACGTTGGGTTTGGTATCGTAGCGGGGCTGATAATATTCCCAGCCTAACAGGCTTTGCGCGTCGACATCCCCCGACTCAGCCATTTTATGCAGTGTCCTTATCACATCGGGGGCAGGCTTTTCACTGTATATGCTGTCATACAATTCATGCGCTTTCTCGCTTGCCAGTGAACCTTGTGAGGCAATTAATAAAATAGCCAATAAACTCTTTTTATTTAACATAAATAACCTTTATGCATCCATCACTATATTTTTCAATATACCTAACCACCAAACATCCACTTCATGAATAAATACACAGCCATAACAACCTCAGGTAATAAGTAAACATTTAAGCTGAAGCAGAATAACCAGCACCTCCAACACCTCTATTTATTGCGATAAAATAACACCATCCTTTAATAAAAAAATCACACGCTCATCAACAAATCCGAAAATAATATCATTCGTGGCAGGATAAAATCAGGCGAGCTTTTCATTTGTTATATTTAACGCACAAAGTATTAATGGCAAGAATACGAGAGAAGCGCATGCCTGACGTAAAAATCACGCTCTTATGTAATATTTACTCATTAACACTCTGTTTACCCAACATGCGCTCCGCACTACACTATGTGGGCAATTTTTTAAGAGGTGGTAATGAACGATTATAAAATGACGCCAGATGAGCGGCGCGCGACCTGGGGTTTAGGGACCGTATTTTCATTGCGCATGCTGGGCATGTTTATGGTACTGCCGGTTCTAACTACGTACGGTATGGCACTGCAAGGTGCCAGTGAAGCATTAATCGGTATTGCCATTGGTATTTATGGCCTGACTCAGGCCGTTTTTCAGATTCCGTTTGGCCTGCTCTCAGACCGTATTGGTCGCAAACCATTAATTGTCGGCGGGCTGGCGGTGTTTGCTGCCGGTAGTGTTATCGCTGCGCTTTCCGACTCAATCTGGGGAATTATTCTGGGCCGGGCGTTACAAGGTTCTGGAGCGATTGCCGCTGCCGTTATGGCGCTACTTTCTGATCTCACGCGCGAACAGAACCGTACCAAAGCGATGGCGTTTATCGGCGTGAGTTTTGGTATTACCTTCGCCATTGCGATGGTGCTTGGCCCAATCATCACTCACAAACTTGGGCTGCATGCGCTGTTCTGGATGATCGCTATTCTGGCAACAACCGGTATTGCGTTGACCATTTGGGTTGTGCCCAACAGCAGCACGCACGTACTTAATCGTGAATCCGGGATGGTGAAAGGCAGTTTCAGCAAAGTGCTGGCAGAACCGCGACTGCTGAAACTCAACTTCGGCATTATGTGTCTGCACATGCTGCTGATGTCGACGTTTGTTGCCCTGCCCGGACAGTTGGCTGATGCGGGGTTCCCGGCGGCTGAGCACTGGAAGGTCTATCTGGCGACGATGTTAATCGCCTTTGGCTCGGTTGTGCCTTTCATTATCTACGCGGAAGTTAAGCGCAAAATGAAGCAAGTCTTTGTCTTCTGCGTCGGGCTGATCGTGGTTGCGGAAATTGTGTTGTGGAACGCACAAACGCAGTTCTGGCAACTGGTGGTCGGCGTGCAGCTTTTCTTTGTGGCGTTTAATTTGATGGAAGCCCTCCTCCCCTCGCTTATCAGTAAAGAGTCGCCAGCCGGTTACAAAGGTACGGCGATGGGCGTTTACTCCACCAGCCAGTTTCTTGGCGTGGCCATTGGCGGTTCGCTGGGTGGCTGGATTGACGGCATGTTTGACGGTCAGGGCGTATTTCTCGCTGGCGCAATGCTGGCCGCTGTGTGGCTGGCTGTCGCCAGTACCATGAAAGAACCGCCGTATGTCAGCAGTTTGCGCATTGAAATCCCATCGGACATTGCCGCAAACGAGACGTTAAAAGTGCGTTTGATGGAAACTGCGGGTGTCAAAGAAGTGTTGATTGCAGAAGAAGAACATTCAGCTTATGTGAAAATCGACAGCAAAGTGACGAATCGCTTTGAGGTTGAACAGGCAATTCGTCAGGCATAAAAAACGAGGCGAATTGCCTGTTGCGCTACGCTTTTCAGGCCTACAAAGTTCCTGAGTGACAAATCTTTGTAGGCCGAATCAGGCGTTCATGCCGCATCTGACATGAACAAAGCGCAGGTTGTCGCATTAATCGCGGAAGTTTTTGAACTGGAACGGCTGACCCAGATCGCCACCACGTACCATCGCCATGACAGCCTGCAAATCATCACGAGATTTGCCCGTCACACGGATCTCATCGCCCTGAATTTGCGCCTGCACTTTCAGTTTGCTGTCTTTGATCATCTTGACGATTTTCTTCTGGGTCGCGCTTTCAATGCCCTGTTTCAGTTTCGCTTCCACAAACCAGGTTTTACCGCTATGAACGATATTTTCCGGTACATCCAGCGAACTGCCTTCAATGCCGCGCTTCAGCAGCTTGGCACGCAGAATATCCAGCAACTGATTGACCTGGAAGTCGGACTCGCTCAACACTTTGATGGTTTTGCTGGCGTCGTTCAGCTCAAATGAGGCTTCAACGTTACGGAAGTCAAAACGGGACTCCACTTCGCGGCTCGCGTTATCGACCGCGTTTCGTGCTTCCTGAAGATCAACTTCAGAGACAATATCGAAAGATGGCATCTTTTCCTCTCCCTTCATTTTTGATGCGAAGCATAATACCTGCAAAGTTAAATAACCGACAGTCCTGCACCAGGACGTATCCCTTAATTGTGCATAGTCGCAACAGCATGCACAATTAAGGGATAGCCTTATTGAACACCCGGAGTGGTTGCGGGTGAGGAGGAACAATGAAAATTACCGTATTGGGATGCGGTGCCTTAGGGCAATTATGGCTTACAGCACTTTGCAAACAGGGTCACGACGTTCAGGGCTGGCTGCGCGTACCGCAACCTTATTGTAGCGTGAATCTGGTTGAAACCGACGGTTCGATATTTAATGAGTCTCTGACCGCCAACGATCCCGATTTTCTCGCCACCAGCGATCTGCTCCTGGTGACGCTGAAAGCATGGCAGGTTTCCGATGCCGTCAAAAGCCTCGCGTCTACACTGCCTGTAACCACGCCAATACTGTTAATTCACAACGGCATGGGCACCATCGAAGAGTTGCAAAACATTCAGCAGCCGTTACTGATGGGCACCACCACTCATGCCGCCCGCCGAGACGGCAATGTCATTATTCATGTGGCAAATGGTATTACGCATATTGGCCCGGCACGGCAACAGGATGGCGATTACAGTTATCTGGCGGATATTTTGCAAACCGTATTACCTGATGTCGCATGGCATAACAATATCCGCGCCGAGCTGTGGCGTAAGCTGGCGGTCAACTGTGTGATTAATCCACTGACCGCTATCTGGAATTGCCCGAATGGTGAATTACGACATCATCCGCAAGACATTATGCAGATATGCGAAGAAGTCGCGGCAGTGATCGAACGCGAAGGGCATCATACTTCAGCGGAAGATTTGCGTGATTATGTTATGCAGGTGATTGATGCAACAGCGGAAAATATCTCATCGATGTTGCAGGATATCCGCGCGCTACGCCACACTGAAATCGACTATATCACTGGTTTTCTCTTACGCCGCGCCCGTGCGCATGGGATTGCCGTACCGGAAAACACCCGCCTGTTTGAAATGGTAAAAAGAAAGGAGAGTGAATATGAGCGCATCGGCACTGGTTTGCCTCGCCCCTGGTAGTGAAGAGACTGAAGCCGTCACCACTATCGATCTGCTGGTTCGCGGCGGTATCAACGTCACCACTGCCAGCGTCGCCAGCGATGGTAACCTGGCAATTACCTGCTCACGCGGCGTGAAGCTGCTGGCGGATGCGCCGCTGGTCGAAGTAGCTGATGGCGAATATGACGTGATCGTGCTGCCTGGTGGCATTAAAGGCGCGGAGTGTTTTCGTGATAGCACCCTGCTGGTTGAAACCGTGAAACAGTTCCACCGTTCCGGGCGTATCGTCGCGGCTATTTGCGCCGCACCAGCCACCGTGCTGGTGCCTCATGATATCTTCCCGATTGGCAATATGACCGGCTTCCCGACGTTGAAAGACAAAATTCCCGCTGAACAATGGCAGGACAAGCGCGTCGTCTGGGATGCTCGGGTAAAATTGCTGACCAGTCAGGGGCCAGGTACGGCTATTGATTTTGGTCTGAAAATTATCGACCTGTTGGTTGGGCGTGAAAAAGCCCATGAGGTGGCATCACAACTGGTGATGGCGGCAGGGATTTATAATTATTACGAGTAGTGTCGGATGCGGCAAACGTCGCATCTGACCAGATGCGACGTAAAAACCACAAATTACGGGCGATACACCTTCACATTGTTAAAGCCCTGCTCGCGCAGATAGAGCGCCTGCAGACGGCTCATCACCCCGCGCTCACACCACAACAGCCAGGTTTTGTTCTGGTCGAGATCGCCAAATTTGGTGCTCAGTTTATAGAACGGCAGAGAAACCACGTCGATACCTTCAACTTTCAGCGGCTTATCTTCTTGTTCATCAACAGAACGGATATCGAGGATCACGTCGTTCGGGCCGAAGCCGTTGACGGTTTCCACTTCCACCACTTCCTGCTCGGTCTGCTGAGCGATTTCGCGGATATCAACGTTATTCGCTTCCTCAACCACTTTATCGAGAATGCTGAAGTCGAACTTCTCTTCTTCCGCTTCAATCTTCGACTTAACCGCTTTCACCGTCGGGCTTTTGGAGATAACACCGCAGTATTCCGGCATGGTGCGGGCAAAATCTTCGGTGCCAATCTGGCGAGCCAGGTTGATGATGTGCTCTTTGTCGTAAGAGATCAGCGGACGCAGGATCAGCGTATCGGAGACGTTATCAATCAGGCGCAGGTTGGTTAGCGTCTGGCTGGACACCTGGCCCAGCGCTTCGCCAGTGACCAGCGCCTGTACGCCGTAACGTTCAGCCACTTTAGACGCGGCACGCACCATCATACGTTTGAGGATTACGCCCATCTGACCATCGTCGATTTTCTCGAGAATTTCCCCGACGACCGGTTCGAAATTAATGGCGACAAAACGCACGCGGTGGGAGCTACCAAAACGGTTCCACAGATAATGCGCCACCTGACGAACACCAATTTCATGCGCCGCGCCACCGAGATTAAAGAAGCAGTAATGCACGCGGCAGCCGCGACGCATTAACATATAACTGGAAACTCCGGAGTCGAAACCACCGGAAATGAGCGAAAGCACATCTTCCTGAGTGCCGATTGGGAATCCGCCAATACCTTCGTAACGACCTTTGATCAGCAGGAGACGATCGTCTTCAACTTCCAGATGGACAGTCACATCCGGATTGGTCAGCTTCACGCGCGCGGATTCAATATGCTGATTTAAACCGCCGCCGACGTAACGTTCCACATCAATCGAGCTAAACTCATGTTTACCACGGCGCTTCACGCGTACGCAGAAGGTTTTACCTTCCAGCTGCTCGCGATACTGAACCAACGCTTTCTCGAAAATATCGTGCATGTCGGTAAACGGCACGTCTTCGACTTCGAGAATATGGTGGATACCCGGAATACGGGTCAGGGCGTCGCGAATAGCCAGACGCTGGTTTTCATCTTTTGCGCGAACTTCGATGTTATCCCAGTGGCGGACGACAGCGAGCGTCTCATCATAGTGCTTTAAAACGTTACGAATGTTCCCGGTAAGGATTTTTATAAAGCGCAAGCGCACAGATTGGCTTTTGATGGTGATTTCCGGGAACAATTTAATGATAAACTTCATGGCGGCAATGGTTCGTTGGCAAGTCTTAAGCGACTTGTATAGGGAAAAATACAGCAGCCCACACCTGCGGCTGCATCCAGGCGCGGAAGTATACCACTAACATCGCTTTGCTGCGCACATCACCTTACCATTGCGCGTTATTTGCTATTTGCCCTGAGTCCGTTACCATGACGGGGCGAAAAATATTGAGAGTCAGACATTCATTATGCCGAAGAAAAATGAGGCGCCCGCCAGCTTTGAAAAGGCGCTGAGCGAGCTGGAACAGATTGTAACCCGTCTGGAAAGTGGCGACCTGCCGCTGGAAGAGGCGCTGAACGAGTTCGAACGTGGCGTGCAGCTGGCACGTCAGGGGCAGGCCAAATTACAACAAGCCGAACAGCGCGTACAAATTCTGCTGTCTGACAATGAAGACGCCTCTTTAACTCCTTTTACACCGGACAATGAGTAATGGACTTTCCGCAGCAACTCGAAGCCTGCGTTAAGCAGGCCAACCAGGCGCTGAGCCGTTTTATTGCCCCACTGCCCTTTCAGAACACTCCCGTGGTCGAAACCATGCAGTATGGCGCATTATTAGGTGGTAAGCGCCTGCGACCGTTCCTGGTTTATGCCACCGGCCATATGTTCGGCGTTAGCACAAACACGCTGGACGCACCCGCTGCCGCCGTAGAGTGTATCCACGCTTACTCATTAATTCATGATGATTTACCGGCAATGGATGATGACGATCTGCGTCGCGGTTTGCCGACCTGCCATGTGAAGTTTGGCGAAGCAAACGCGATTCTCGCTGGCGACGCTTTACAAACGCTGGCGTTCTCGATTTTAAGTGATGCCGATATGCCGGAAGTGTCGGATCGCGACAGAATTTCGATGATTTCTGAACTGGCGAGCGCCAGCGGTATTGGCGGAATGTGCGGTGGTCAGGCATTAGATTTAGATGCGGAAGGCAAACACGTACCTCTGGACGCACTCGAGCGTATTCATCGCCATAAAACCGGCGCATTAATTCGCGCCGCCGTTCGTCTTGGTGCATTAAGCGCCGGAGATAAAGGACGTCGTGCTCTGCCAATTCTCGACAAATACGCAGAGAGCATCGGCCTTGCCTTCCAGGTTCAGGATGACATCCTGGATGTGGTGGGAGATACTGCAACGTTGGGTAAACGCCAGGGTGCCGACCAGCAACTTGGTAAAAGTACCTACCCTGCACTTCTGGGTCTTGAGCAAGCCCGGAAGAAAGCCCAGGATCTGATCGACGATGCCCGCCAGTCGCTAAAACAACTGGCTGAACAGTCACTCGATACCTCGGCACTGGAAGCGCTAGCGGACTACATCATCCAGCGTAATAAATAAACAATAAGTATTAATAGGCCCCTGATGAGTTTTGATATTGCCAAATACCCGACCCTGGCACTGGTCGACTCCACCCAGGAGTTACGACTGTTGCCAAAAGAGAGTTTACCGAAACTCTGCGACGAACTGCGCCGCTATTTACTCGACAGCGTGAGCCGTTCCAGCGGGCACTTCGCCTCCGGGCTGGGCACGGTCGAGCTGACCGTAGCGCTGCACTACGTCTATAACACCCCGTTTGACCAATTGATTTGGGATGTGGGGCATCAGGCTTATCCGCATAAAATTTTGACCGGACGCCGCGACAAAATAGGCACCATCCGTCAAAAAGGCGGCCTGCACCCGTTCCCGTGGCGCGGCGAAAGTGAATATGACGTGTTAAGCGTCGGGCATTCATCAACCTCTATCAGTGCCGGAATTGGTATTGCGGTTGCTGCCGAGAAAGAAGGCAAAAATCGCCGCACCGTCTGTGTCATTGGCGATGGCGCGATTACCGCAGGCATGGCGTTTGAAGCGATGAACCACGCGGGCGATATCCGTCCCGATATGCTGGTGGTTCTCAACGATAATGAAATGTCGATTTCCGAAAATGTTGGCGCGCTCAACAACCATCTGGCGCAGCTGCTTTCCGGTAAGCTTTACTCTTCACTGCGCGAAGGCGGGAAAAAAGTATTCTCCGGCGTTCCGCCCATTAAAGAGCTGCTCAAACGTACCGAAGAACATATTAAAGGCATGGTAGTACCAGGCACGCTGTTTGAAGAGCTGGGCTTTAACTACATCGGCCCGGTTGACGGTCACGATGTGCTGGGGCTTATCACCACGCTTAAGAACATGCGCGACCTGAAAGGCCCGCAGTTCCTGCATATCATGACCAAAAAAGGTCGTGGTTACGAACCGGCAGAAAAAGATCCAATCACCTTCCACGCCGTGCCTAAATTTGACCCCTCCAGCGGTTGCCTGCCGAAAAGCAGCGGCGGCCTGCCGAGCTATTCAAAAATCTTTGGCGACTGGTTGTGCGAAACCGCAGCAAAAGACAACAAGCTGATGGCGATTACCCCGGCGATGCGTGAAGGCTCCGGCATGGTCGAGTTTTCACGTAAATTCCCGGATCGCTACTTCGACGTGGCAATCGCCGAGCAACACGCAGTGACCTTTGCTGCGGGTCTGGCGATTGGTGGCTACAAACCCATTGTCGCGATCTACTCCACTTTCCTGCAACGCGCCTATGATCAGGTGCTGCATGACGTGGCGATACAAAAACTCCCGGTTCTGTTCGCCATTGACCGCGCGGGCATTGTTGGTGCTGACGGTCAAACCCACCAGGGCGCTTTTGATCTCTCTTACCTGCGCTGCATTCCAGAAATGGTCATTATGACCCCGAGCGATGAAAACGAATGTCGCCAGATGCTCTATACCGGCTATCACTATAACGATGGCCCGTCAGCGGTGCGTTACCCTCGCGGCAACGCGGTAGGCGTAGAACTGACGCCGCTGGAAAAGCTCCCGATTGGCAAAGGCATTGTGAAGCGTCGTGGCGAGAAACTGGCGATCCTCAACTTTGGTACACTGATGCCGGAAGCAGCGAAAGTCGCTGAGTCGCTGAACGCTACGCTGGTCGATATGCGTTTTGTGAAGCCGCTTGATGAAGCGTTAATTCTGGAAATGGCCGCCAGCCACGAGGCGCTGATCACCATTGAAGAAAACGCCATTATGGGCGGCGCAGGCAGCGGCGTGAACGAAGTGCTGATGGCCCATCGTAAACCAGTACCCGTGCTGAATATTGGCCTGCCGGACTTCTTTATTCCACAAGGAACGCAGGAAGAAATGCGCGCTGAACTCGGCCTCGATGCCGCCGGTATGGAAGCCAAAATCAAAGCCTGGCTGGCATAATCCCTACTCCACTCCTGCTATGCTTAAGAAATTATTCATAGACTCTAAATAATTCGAGTTGCAGGAAGGCGGCAAACGAGTGAAGCCCCAGGAGCTTACATAAGTAAGTGACTGGGGTGAACGAATGCAGCCGCAGCACATGCGACTTGAAGTATGACGAGTATGGCAGGAGTGGCAGCATGCAATACAACCCCTTAGGAAAAACCGACCTTCGCATTTCCCGACTTTGCCTCGGCTGTATGACCTTTGGTGAGCCGGATCGCGGTAATCACGCATGGACACTGCCCGAAGAGAGCAGCCGTCCCATCATTAAACGCGCGCTGGAAGGCGGCATAAATTTCTTTGATACCGCCAATAGTTATTCTGACGGCAGCAGCGAAGAGATCGTCGGTCGTGCACTGCGGGACTTTGCCCGTCGTGAAGACGTGGTCGTTGCAACTAAAGTGTTCCATCGCGTTGGTGATTTGCCGGAAGGATTATCCCGTGCGCAAATTTTGCGCTCTATTGACGACAGCTTGCGACGTCTCGGCATGGATTATGTCGATATCCTGCAAATTCATCGCTGGGATTACAACACGCCGATCGAAGAGACGCTGGAAGCCCTGAACGACGTGGTAAAAGCCGGGAAAGCGCGTTATATCGGCGCGTCATCCATGCACGCCTCGCAGTTTGCTCAGGCGCTGGAACTGCAAAAACAGCACGGCTGGGCGCAGTTTGTCAGTATGCAGGATCACTACAATCTGATTTATCGCGAAGAAGAGCGTGAAATGCTGCCGCTGTGTTATCAGGAAGGCGTAGCGGTGATTCCGTGGAGTCCGCTGGCGCGGGGACGTCTGACGCGTCCCTGGGGAGAAACCACCGCACGACTGGTTTCCGATGAAGTAGGAAAAAATCTCTACAATGAAAGCGACGAAAATGACGCGCAGATAGCAGAACGGTTAACTGGCGTCAGTGAAGAACTGGGGGCAACGCGAGCACAAGTTGCGTTGGCCTGGTTGTTGAGTAAACCGGGCATTGCCGCACCGATTATTGGTACTTCGCGGGAAGAACAACTTGATGAATTGCTGAACGCGGTGGATATCACCTTGAAGCCGGAACAGATTGCTGAACTGGAAACGCCGTATAAACCGCATCCGGTAGTAGGATTTAAGTAAATTTCGCTTTTCACCCATTTTATCTGCTGAATTCCCCATCGTCTGCGATGATGGGGACAACGTACCTCCCATCATCTTCTGTAACCATAATCCACCTCTGCAAGAGAAATTCTTGGTGAATGAGTTTGCAGCTATTCATCATCTTCATCCCTTTGAGCGATTTTTGATAGTTTCTCCAGGTAATATCCCCTAAAACTGTCTTATTTAGTCAATGTAAGAGGATTACAATCATGATGAAAACCATCACCAAACAACCGATCCTGTTTACTGATGTACCGGTTGCAGATTTAAGAAATTCAATGAAGCAAGATTTAAATCAAAATCTTATCGAAAGGCTATGGAACAAAATTCGTGATTTTTTTCTGGACAGTGATAAGCAAAAAGCATTTAAATCGATTCATAAATACATCAATACATTGTCAGTTCTAAATTATAATTCAGCGTTAACTCCAGATCCCAACTTTAATATAGATGCAACGTCAGATTTAGACTCATATTTAAAGCTGGATTTTGATCGCCTCTCGCCCAAACAAAAGCAGACCACGCTTTGTTGTTTCTGGAATAAAATTGCATCCTCATTACCAGAACCATACAACAGTACCATCAAACATAACATTATTTTTTATAAAGTCGGAGAATATCTGATGATGCGTGGAACTATCTCTATTGTTAACGAGGTAGTAAAGACTTATTCACTCTCAATAGAAAAGGATGACAATGGACATTACGATTTCAGCGGTCTATATCTAGCACACAGCAATATTTCCAGTAAAGATATGGAAAACTGTAACTGCTCAAACGTCAACTTCGAACATACTTATTTTGATGACGTCAATTTTACAAAGGCGAATTGTACAAAAGCGAATTTTAACAGTTGTAGATTTATCAAATGCGACCTGACAAATATGAATTGCACTGGCGCAATTTTTGATAATGCGGTGATATATGGTAAAGAACCTGAGATGCAATATCCAGAAGGAGATCAAATAATACAAAGGATAACTTATCAAAAAACACATGGGAATGAAACGAAAGGGATGATTCTAACTAACTGCTCCTGTGTTAAAACCACTTTCAATTGGGCAGATTTATCAGAAAGTGATTGCCAAAATGTGGACTTTAGCGAGGCTAATCTTTCAAACACTATTCTTCCTGACATCGTCATGATGAAAGGCACGAAACTTTACCGTACCGACCTCTTTAACCCAATATTAAAAGCAGAAGCAGACGCAGAATCAACAGAAGAAAAAGACATTAGCCCATTAGCAAAAATTATTCTTGACTATATTGAATCAGATAAAAACCCTGAGTCATTAAAATTTGATGAAAAATTAACAACCACTAAAATAACACAAGATATCGATAATTTTATTTTCTACAATCAGCATTTAAAAAACATATTC
>NZ_JABWMS020000085.1:0-12885 GCF_013369155.2 Escherichia sp. 94.0001
ATCAGGCCTACAGGTTTCACGTAGGTCGGATAAGGCGTTCACGCCGCATCCGACAAACGCTGCCAAAGCAGATTACCCTGCCTTAACCGCTTTCCCTTTCAACAACTTCCGCACCCATAACCGATTTGGATTTAACGCCGCCAGCGTATTGCTATCCATCGGAATCGGTTCGTCGCTCATCTGCGCTGCCAGAATCTCGGCACACAGCGGGGCAGAGCACAAACCACGCGAACCTAAAGCCGCAAGCATAAAGAGATCGTCATAAACCGGTGCGCTTACCGCGTTGTCTTTCTGTTCCGCCAGAGAGGCATATTCCGCGAGCGTTGCATCATAATCAGGGACATTGCCTACCATTGGCAGATGATCACGAGTGGCACAACGCACACCGCAGCGAGCGTCTTTATCACTGACATCAACCTCTTTTGCCCACTGCGCCTGTGGGAAACAATCAATCAACCGCTGGCGATTCTGCTGCTGATCTTCATCACTGTACGCCGTATCTTCGCTGCCGCGATGATAACTGGCACCAATACAATGATATTGATTCGTCGGATTTTGTGGTGTGAGATAACCGTCATAGCACAGCACCTGCTTCAGCTTCGCCAGTTCCGGCGTTGTTGGAATATGGCTGACCTGACCGGCAACGGAATACACCGGCAGAGACGACGTTTGGCTGAAACCGCTGATTTGATGCCCGTTCGCCAGTACCACCACACTATGTGTTGCTTGCTGATCTCCTGCAAAATTCAACAACCAACAGTCATCCTGACGGGATAAATCCTTTAACTGATGTTGATAACAAATCTGCAAACCCTGCTGTTGTGCCAGCTTAAGCACATTACGGGTCAGCTCTGCCGGACACAGCCAACCACCTTGCGGATAAGTAATACCGCTGCAATTTGTCGCAACGCCCGTAATTTGTTCAACCGCCTTAGCATCAACGGCCACAGCCAGTTCTGCGGGTAAATCCATCGACAGCATTTGTGCGATTTTGTGCTGACTTTTCTCATCCCAGCCTAACTGCGTGACGCCGCACCAGTCATGATCAAATTTAACAGGCAATAAATCGTAAAGCCGACGAGCAAATGTAAACGCATTGGAGAAAAACCGGTTTAGTGCTTCATCATGTTTACTTAAGAGCGGATACAGCGCCCCCTGGCGATTGCCGGAAGCACCGAGCGCGGGGGCCTCATCCGCACAATAAAGTGTAACCTGCCATCCACGACGTAATAGCGCCAGCGACAATAATGCGCTGGCGATACCACCGCCAATAATCGCCGCTTCCCGTTTGCGACTACCCGTACGGTTAAACCACGGCGTGGAGCAGGGGAGGGGTAATGTCTGTTCCATTACCCCACAAAGCATCTCCCGTTTACGCCCAAACCCTTTGCGCTTTTGCATGGTGAATCCGGCTTCCTGCAAACCCCGGCGGACAAAACCGGCAGACGTAAATGTCGCCAGAGTGCCACCCGGACGCGCCAGCCTTGCCATGGCGTTAAACAGATTTTGCGTCCACATATCCGGGTTCTTCGCTGGTGCAAAGCCGTCCAGAAACCAGGCGTCTACTTTTTGATTTAGCGAATCGTCCAGTTGGCTAGTCAGTTCGTTAATATCGCCAAACCATAAATCCAGCGTCACGCGGCCTTCATCGAGCAATAAACGATGGCAACCGGGCAAGGGCAAAGGCCACTGCGCCTGAAGTTTTTCTGCCCACGGTGCCAGTTCTGGCCAGTGTTGATGCGCTAATCCTAAATCCGCACGAGTGAGGGGAAATTTCTCAAAACTAATGAAATGTAAGCGTTGTAATTGCGCTTGCGGATGAGCTTCGCGAAACTGATCAAATGCCTGCCATAGCGTCAGGAAGTTTAATCCGGTGCCGAAGCCGCTCTCTGCTACCACAAACAGAGGATGCGGATGTTCAGGAAAGCGTGCCTCTAATTGGTTACCCCCAAGAAAAACATAGCGTGTCTCTTCCAGTCCGTTATCGTTGGAAAAATAGACATCGTCAAAATCTCGGGAAACAGGTGTACCCTCAGCATTAAATTCGAGGTTGGCAGGTTGTATGGCGTAGTGTTTCACGTAAGTTACTCGTCTTACAGGCGGTGGCTCGATCTTAGCGATGTGTGTCAGGCTGCGCAAATTTCTCTATTAATTGGCTGATCGGACTTGTTCGGCGTACAAGTGTACGCTATTGTGCATTCGAAACTTACTCTATGTGCGACTTACAGAGGTATTGAATGAAACGTGCAGTGATTACTGGCCTGGGCATTGTTTCCAGCATCGGTAATAACCAGCAGGAAGTCCTGGCATCTCTGCGTGAAGGACGTTCAGGGATCACTTTCTCTCAGGAGCTGAAGGATTCCGGCATGCGTAGCCACGTCTGGGGCAACGTAAAACTGGATACCACTGGCCTCATTGACCGCAAAGTTGTGCGCTTTATGAGCGACGCATCCATTTATGCATTCCTTTCTATGGAGCAGGCAATTGCAGATGCTGGCCTCTCCCCGGAAGCTTATCAGAATAACCCGCGCGTTGGCCTGATTGCAGGTTCTGGCGGCGGTTCCCCGCGTTTCCAGGTGTTCGGCGCTGACGCTATGCGTAGCCCGCGCGGCCTGAAAGCGGTTGGCCCGTATGTGGTCACCAAAGCGATGGCATCTGGCGTTTCTGCCTGCCTCGCCACGCCGTTTAAAATTCACGGCGTTAACTACTCCATCAGCTCCGCGTGTGCGACTTCCGCACACTGTATCGGTAACGCAGTAGAGCAGATCCAACTGGGCAAACAGGACATTGTGTTTGCTGGCGGCGGCGAAGAGCTGTGCTGGGAAATGGCTTGCGAATTCGACGCGATGGGCGCGCTGTCTACTAAATACAACGACACCCCAGAAAAAGCCTCCCGTACTTACGACGCTCACCGCGACGGTTTCGTTATCGCTGGCGGCGGCGGTATGGTGGTGGTTGAAGAACTGGAACACGCGCTGGCGCGTGGGGCTCACATCTATGCTGAAATCGTTGGTTACGGCGCAACGTCTGATGGTGCAGACATGGTTGCTCCGTCTGGCGAAGGCGCAGTTCGCTGCATGCAGATGGCGATGCACGGTGTTGATACGCCAATCGACTACCTGAACTCTCACGGTACTTCAACTCCGGTTGGCGACGTGAAAGAGCTGGCGGCTATCCGTGAAGTATTCGGTGATAAGAGCCCGGCGATTTCTGCAACCAAAGCAATGACCGGTCACTCTCTGGGCGCTGCGGGTGTGCAGGAAGCTATCTACTCTCTGCTGATGCTGGAACACGGCTTTATCGCACCGAGCATCAACATTGAAGAGCTGGACGAGCAGGCTGCGGGTCTGAACATTGTGACCGAAACGACCGATCGCGAACTGACTACCGTTATGTCTAACAGCTTCGGCTTCGGTGGCACCAACGCCACGCTGGTAATGCGTAAGCTGAAAGATTAATTCGGAGTAGGTCGGATAAGACGCGTCAGCGTCGCATCCGACGATACGCGCCAATGCCGCCTCCGGCACTAAAGAAAAAGGGAACCCGATGGTTCCCTTTTTCACATCATTGACAATCGCCGCCTGTTCCAGGCAAACTTCCCGCTTTGTCGATTTCCTTCTGAAAAGACGTACGCGTTAAATCCTGCCAACGCGTACCGTAACCCTGAAACCAGAGAGATGAGACGGGGAAATTCCTCGCCTTGCGCTGCATTCTGGAGTAATGCATGACTGCTGTAAGCCAAACCGAAACACGATCTTCTGCCAATTTTTCGCTTTTCCGCATCGCTTTTGCGGTTTTTCTCACCTACATGACCGTAGGGTTACCATTGCCGGTTATCCCGCTGTTTGTTCATCATGAGCTGGGCTATGGCAACACCATGGTCGGGATTGCCGTCGGCATTCAGTTTTTGGCTACGGTGCTGACGCGTGGCTATGCCGGGCGACTGGCCGATCAATATGGTGCAAAACGTTCGGCGCTTCAGGGGATGTTAGCTTGTGGTCTGGCGGGGGGCGCACTGCTGTTGGCGGCGATTTTGCCCGTCTCCGCACCGTTCAAATTTGCTCTGTTGGTCGTCGGACGTTTGATTCTTGGCTTTGGTGAAAGCCAGTTACTGACGGGGGCTCTGACCTGGGGATTGGGCATCGTTGGGCCAAAACATTCCGGCAAAGTGATGTCATGGAACGGAATGGCTATTTACGGTGCCCTCGCTGTTGGTGCGCCGCTTGGCCTGTTGATTCATAGCCATTACGGTTTTGCTGCCCTGGCGCTCACCACAATGGCATTACCCATACTGGCGTGGGCCTGTAACGGCACAGTGCGCAAAGTACCGGCCCTGGCGGGAGAACGTCCATCGCTGTGGAGCGTTGTCGGGCTTATCTGGAAACCAGGGTTAGGTCTGGCGCTACAAGGTGTTGGTTTTGCGGTTATCGGAACTTTCGTTTCGCTCTACTTTGCCAGCAAAGGATGGGCGATGGCGGGCTTTACTCTTACCGCGTTTGGCGGCGCATTTGTCGTGATGCGCGTCATGTTTGGCTGGATGCCGGACCGTTTTGGCGGCGTGAAAGTGGCGATTGTTTCTCTGCTTGTAGAAACAGTGGGCTTGTTGCTGCTCTGGCAGGCGCCAGGTGCGTGGGTCGCTTTAGCGGGCGCGGCCTTAACCGGAGCTGGATGTTCGCTTATCTTTCCAGCGCTGGGTGTGGAGGTGGTTAAACGCGTACCGTCACAAGTTCGTGGCACCGCGCTGGGCGGATACGCCGCGTTTCAGGATATCGCCCTCGGCGTCTCCGGGCCGCTGGCGGGAATGCTGGCGACCACGTTTGGTTACTCATCGGTATTTCTTGCCGGGGCGATCTCTGCGGTGCTGGGAATTATTGTCACGATACTGTCGTTTCGTCGGGGTTAACGAACCAGCCAGACCAGCATCAGGATAATCGCGACTAATAGTATCCACAGCGCGGGACGCGTTGCCATATTTTGCAACGTGTCCATCATCGGTGGAAAAGGATTAAGCAGCGGTTGCATATCACGCGGATCAATCCCTTTAACCCGCCGTTGATAAAGCTGATTAAGGATATCCTCAGCCTGGGCTGAAGAAAGCGATGATTGCGCAGAAAGGCCATATTTTTGCTGGATATATGCCGATAACGCCGCCAGTTCACTGGCGTCTAAAGGTTGTTTCAGCGCCATCTGTAGTGATTCCAGCGTCGGCGTATTTTGCTGGCTTAGCGTCTGACGCGCCTGCAGCCAGGTCACCAGATGGTTAAACAGTTTCGCTGGAATTAACTCACCATCTTTCACCCCGGAAAGTTCCAGCATCGATTGCCAGATCTGCTTGCTGGGTTCTCCCGTTGCCGCCGCAAGTTTGGTAACCAGCTGTTTGAGCGTATTGTGCTCCGCCGGTAATAACGGACGGTCGGTCGCCTCGCGCTGCTGCGGTTGCGGGATAACCATCTTCCCTTCCTGCAACAGGGTGAGAATGGTTTTTAATTGCTCCGGTGAGAGCTGATTCAGTGGCGTCTGACCAAAGTTATGACGAATATAATCCGTGACCGCCTGACGATTATTCCCCAGGCGTAAATACTCACCCAATTGGGCTAAAAGCTGGCGGGCAGAATGGCTTTTTTGCGCGGTCAGCAAACGTTGCGCCAGATTATGCTCAGCGGCGGGAAAGTGACGCGAAAGTAGCGGCGAATCTCCCGACAGGCCAATATCATGCCTGATACCCGCCCACAGTTCTGCTCTTTGCTGTTGCGTCAGCGAAGTCACTTTCGTCATTAAGCTTTCCAGCGAAGTACGTTGCTGACTGGATAAAGGCTGATTGCCCGCGCCAGACGGCAGGTTATCTCCCTGACCTGGTGGTTGCCCAGGAGGAGGGCCGGAAATAGGTTGTATCATTACGTATCCTTATACCTGAAATCATCGCAAGTATGCCTGGCCGCGAGATTATGGCACACTTGTCCGGTTAACTCTCGTCTCATACAGGTAACACAAACGTGAAAATCCTTGTTGATGAAAATATGCCTTATGCCCGCGACTTATTTAGCCGTTTGGGTGAGGTGACTGCGGTTCCGGGGCGTCCAATCCCAGTAGCTCAACTGGCAGACGCGGATGCGCTGATGGTGCGTTCGGTCACGAAAGTGAATGAATCTTTGCTGGCAGGAAAACCCATTAAATTTGTTGGCACAGCCACAGCGGGAACCGACCATGTCGATGAAGCATGGTTAAAGCAGGTGGGAATTGGTTTTTCCGCAGCACCTGGCTGTAATGCGATTGCGGTGGTGGAATATGTTTTCTCCTCACTGCTGATGCTTGCTGAACGCGATGGATTTTCACTGCATGAGCGTACCGTGGGGATCGTGGGCGTTGGTAACGTTGGTCGGCGTTTACAGGCGCGACTGGAAGCGCTGGGGATCAAAACCTTGCTTTGCGATCCGCCGCGTGCCGATCGTGGGGATGAGGGCGATTTCCGTTCGTTGGATGAATTAGTCCAGCATGCGGATATCCTGACATTCCATACGCCACTCTTTAAAGACGGACCGTACAAAACGCTGCATCTGGCGGACGAAAAACTGATTCGTAACCTGAAGCCGGGAGCGATCTTGATTAACGCCTGCCGTGGCGCAGTCGTCGATAATACTGCCCTGTTGACCTGTCTGAATGAAGGTCAGAAGTTAAGCGTAGTGCTGGATGTCTGGGAAGGCGAACCGGAACTCAACGTAGAATTGCTGAAAAAAGTGGATATCGGCACGCCGCATATTGCGGGCTACACCCTCGAAGGTAAAGCCCGTGGCACGACGCAAGTGTTTGAAGCCTATAGCAAGTTTATTGGGCATGAACAACACGTTGCGCTGGATACGTTGCTGCCCGCGCCAGAGTTTGGCCGTATTACACTGCATGGTCCGCTCGATCAACCGACACTGAAAAGGCTGGTGCATTTGGTGTATGATGTGCGCCGCGATGACGCACCGCTGCGTAAAGTCGCCGGGATACCGGGTGAGTTCGATAAACTGCGCAAAAACTATCTTGAGCGCCGTGAATGGTCATCTCTGTATGTGATTTGTGATGACGCCAGTGCGGCATCATTGCTGTGTAAACTGGGTTTTAACGCCGTTCATCATCCGGCACGTTAATCTCTTCTTCATGCTCTCTGCTGTAACATTGGCAGAGAGCTTTGCTATTTCTGGAGTAAACCACCATGTCTGAAGGCTGGAACATTGCCGTCCTGGGCGCAACTGGCGCTGTGGGCGAAGCCCTGCTTGAAACGCTGGCTGAACGTCAGTTCCCGGTTGGGGAAATTTATGCACTGGCACGTAACGAAAGCGCAGGCGAACAACTGCGCTTTGGTGGTAAGACAATCACCGTGCAGGATGCCGCTGAATTCGACTGGACGCAGGCGCAACTGGCGTTTTTTGTCGCAGGCAAAGAAGCTACCGCTGCCTGGGTTGAAGAAGCGACCAACTCAGGCTGCCTGGTTATCGACAGCAGCGGATTGTTTGCTCTCGAACCTGACGTACCGCTGGTGGTGCCGGAAGTAAACCCGTTTGTACTGACCGATTACCGCAACCGAAATGTCATCGCCGTACCGGACAGCCTGACCAGCCAGCTGTTGGCAGCACTGAAACCGTTAATCGATCAGGGCGGTTTGTCACGTATCAGCGTCACCAGCCTGATTTCTGCCTCCGCCCAGGGTAAAAAAGCGGTCGATGCGTTAGCAGGGCAGAGCGCGAAACTGCTGAACGGTATTCCGATTGACGAAGAAGATTTCTTCGGTCGTCAGCTGGCGTTCAATATGCTGCCGTTACTGCCGGATAGCGAAGGTAGCGTGCGTGAAGAACGTCGTATCGTTGACGAAGTACGCAAAATTCTGCAAGACGAAGGGCTGATGATTTCGGCAAGTGTTGTTCAGGCACCGGTATTTTACGGTCATGCTCAGATGGTCAACTTTGAAGCTCTGCGTCCGCTGGCGGCAGAAGAAGCGCGTGATGCGTTTGCCCAGGGCGAAGATATTGTGCTCTCTGAAGAGAACGAATTCCCGACGCAGGTGGGGGATGCTTCTGGTACGCCGCATCTTTCCGTTGGCTGTGTACGCAATGACTACGGTATGCCGGAGCAAGTCCAGTTCTGGTCAGTGGCCGATAATGTTCGCTTTGGCGGCGCGCTGATGTCAGTAAAAATCGCCGAGAAACTGGTGCAGGAGTATCTGTACTAATGTCCGACCAGCAACAACCGCCAGTTTACAAAATTGCGCTGGGCATTGAGTACGACGGTAGTAAGTATTACGGCTGGCAACGGCAGAACGAAGTACGCAGTGTGCAGGAGAAGCTGGAAAAGGCACTCTCCCAGGTGGCGAACGAACCGATCACCGTCTTTTGTGCTGGGCGTACCGACGCAGGCGTACACGGTACAGGGCAGGTTGTGCATTTCGAAACTACCGCGCAGCGTAAAGACGCTGCGTGGACGTTGGGCGTAAATGCGAATTTACCTGGTGACATCGCCGTGCGTTGGGTTAAAGCTGTACCTGATGATTTTCATGCCCGATTTAGCGCCACGGCTCGCCGTTATCGCTACATCATCTACAATCATCGGCTGCGTCCGGCAGTGCTGAGTAAAGGGGTAACCCATTTTTACGAACCGCTGGACGCTGAACGGATGCATCGGGCCGCGCAATGCCTGCTGGGCGAGAATGATTTCACCTCGTTCCGTGCGGTGCAGTGCCAGTCCCGAACCCCGTGGCGCAATGTTATGCATATTAACGTCACGCGTCACGGTCCTTATGTGGTGGTAGATATCAAAGCAAATGCCTTTGTACATCATATGGTGAGGAATATTGTCGGCAGCCTGATGGAAGTCGGTGCCAACAACCAGCCGGAGAGCTGGATAGCAGAACTGCTGGCAGCAAAGGACAGAACGCTGGCGGCAGCAACGGCAAAAGCGGAAGGGCTGTATCTGGTCGCGGTGGATTACCCTGACCGGTTTGATCTTCCAAAACCGCCAATGGGCCCGCTATTTCTGGCGGACTAACGAGAATAATGCTCGGAACATTTCAGGCTGTAGCCAACGTAGTTACGGCCTGAGAGATAACGAGTACAAGGCATAGGCAAATATGGACCTGATTTATTTCCTCATCGATTTTATCCTGCACATTGACGTGCATCTGGCAGAACTGGTCGCAGAGTACGGCGTCTGGGTTTATGCCATCCTGTTTTTGATTTTGTTCTGTGAAACCGGTCTGGTGGTAACGCCGTTCTTACCGGGAGATTCGCTGCTGTTTGTTGCAGGGGCACTGGCCTCGCTTGAAACCAACGATCTCAATGTTCATATGATGGTCGTACTGATGTTAATTGCCGCGATTGTTGGTGATGCGGTCAACTACACCATAGGACGGTTGTTCGGTGAGAAATTATTCAGTAATCCGAACTCGAAAATTTTTCGTCGTAGCTATCTCGACAAAACTCATCAGTTTTATGAAAAACACGGCGGCAAAACCATTATTCTCGCCCGTTTTGTGCCAATCGTCAGAACGTTTGCCCCCTTTGTCGCAGGGATGGGCCACATGTCGTACCGTCATTTCGCTGCCTATAACGTGATCGGCGCACTGTTGTGGGTACTGCTTTTTACCTACGCAGGCTATTTCTTCGGTACAATTCCGATGGTTCAGGATAACCTTAAGCTGCTGATCGTCGGGATTATTGTGGTTTCCATTTTGCCGGGCGTCATCGAAATTATCCGTCACAAACGCGCTGCGGCACGCGCCGCAAAATAAAAAGTAACTCCGCGGTTCGACCACTTTTTTATCCAAAGTTTCGGGCTGTTATGTTTTAATGTGCAACATTCATGGTCTGTTGGGGGCAAAAATGGCATTATGCGTCCCCAAAGATAAAACTGGCATCGAACCAGGTTCAGACAGAAAGGTCCCTAATGAGCTGGATTGAACGAATTAAAAGCAACATTACTCCCACCCGCAAGGCGAGCATTCCTGAAGGTGTGTGGACTAAGTGTGATAGCTGCGGTCAGGTTTTATACCGCGCTGAGCTGGAACGTAATCTTGAGGTCTGTCCGAAGTGTGACCATCACATGCGTATGACAGCGCGTAATCGCCTGCATAGCCTGTTAGATGAAGGAAGCCTTGTGGAGCTGGGTAGCGAGCTTGAGCCGAAAGATGTGCTGAAGTTTCGTGACTCCAAGAAATATAAAGACCGTCTGGCATCTGCGCAGAAAGAAACCGGCGAAAAAGATGCGCTGGTGGTGATGAAAGGCACCCTGTATGGAATGCCGGTTGTCGCTGCGGCATTCGAGTTCGCCTTTATGGGCGGTTCCATGGGGTCTGTGGTAGGTGCACGTTTCGTACGTGCCGTTGAGCAGGCGCTGGAAGATAACTGCCCGCTGATCTGCTTCTCCGCCTCTGGTGGCGCACGTATGCAGGAAGCACTGATGTCGCTGATGCAGATGGCGAAAACCTCTGCGGCGCTGGCAAAAATGCAGGAGCGCGGCTTGCCGTACATCTCCGTGCTGACCGACCCGACCATGGGCGGTGTTTCTGCAAGTTTCGCCATGCTGGGCGATCTCAACATCGCTGAACCGAAAGCGTTAATCGGCTTTGCCGGTCCGCGTGTTATCGAACAGACCGTTCGCGAAAAACTGCCGCCAGGATTCCAGCGCAGTGAATTCCTGATCGAGAAAGGCGCCATCGACATGATCGTCCGTCGTCCGGAAATGCGCCTGAAACTGGCGAGCATTCTGGCGAAGTTGATGAATTTGCCAGCGCCGAATCCTGAAGCGCCGCGTGAAGGCGTAGTGGTGCCACCGGTACCGGATCAGGAACCTGAGGCCTGATAACTGATAAGGGCAGGGCCACTGGCTCTGCCCTTTTGCTATTCTCACCGTAACGAATCAGCGGATACCATGATTATCAAACGCACTCCTCAAGCCGCGTCGCCTCTGGCTTCGTGGCTTTCTTATCTGGAAAACCTGCACAGTAAAACTATCGATCTTGGCCTTGAGCGCGTAAGCCAGGTCGCGGCACGTCTTGGCGTTCTGAAACCAGCGCCATTTGTATTTACCGTTGCGGGTACGAATGGCAAAGGCACCACCTGCCGTACGCTGGAGTCGATTCTGATGGCGGCAGGGTACAAAGTGGGCGTCTACAGTTCGCCGCATCTGGTGCGTTATACCGAGCGCGTTCGTGTGCAGGGCCAGGAATTGCCGGAATCGGCCCACACAGCCTCTTTTGCGGAGATTGAATCAGCACGCGGTGATATTTCCCTGACCTATTTCGAGTACGGTACGCTGTCGGCGTTGTGGCTGTTCAAACAGGCACAACTTGACGTGGTGATTCTGGAAGTAGGGCTGGGCGGACGTCTGGATGCAACCAATATTGTCGATGCTGATGTTGCGGTGGTGACCAGCATTGCGCTGGATCATACCGACTGGTTGGGGCCAGATCGCGAAAGCATTGGTCGTGAGAAAGCAGGGATTTTCCGCAATGAAAAACCGGCAATTGTCGGAGAGCCTGAAATGCCTTCTACCATTGCTGATGTGGCGCAAGAAAAAGGCGCACTGCTACAACGTCGGGGCGTTGAGTGGAACTATTCCGTCAGTGACAATGACTGGACGTTCAGCGATGCTTACGGCACGCTGGAAAATCTGCCGTTGCCGCTTGTCCCGCAACCGAATGCCGCAACGGCACTGGCGGCACTGCGTGCCAGCGGGCTGGAGGTCAGTGAAAATGCCATTCGCGACGGGATTGCCAGCGCAATTTTGCCGGGACGTTTCCAGATTGTGAGCGAGTCGCCACGCGTTATTTTTGATGTCGCGCATAATCCACATGCGGCGGAATATCTCACCGGGCGTATGAAAGCGCTACCGAAAAACGGGCGCGTGCTGGCGGTTATCGGTATGCTACATGATAAAGATATTGCCGGAACTCTGGCCTGGTTGAAAAGCGTGGTTGATGACTGGTATTGTGCGCCACTGGAAGGGCCGCGCGGTGCCACGGCAGAACAACTGCTTGAGCATTTGGGTAACGGCAAATCATTTGATAGCGTGGCGCAGGCATGGGATGCCGCAATGGCGGACGCTAAAGCGGAAGATACCGTGCTGGTGTGTGGTTCGTTCCACACGGTCGCACATGTCATGGAAGTGATTGACGCGAGGAGAAGCGGTGGCAAGTAAGTTTCAGAATCGGTTAGTGGGTACGATCGTGCTGGTGGCGCTGGGGGTGATTGTACTTCCAGGGTTGCTGGACGGGCAGAAAAAACATTATCAGGATGAGTTCGCGGCTATCCCGCTGGTGCCAAAAGCGGGCGATCGCGATGAGCCTGATATGATGCCAGCCGCCACCCAGGCGCTGCCGACGCAGCCGCCGGAAGGCGCAGCGGAAGAGGTACGGGCAGGTGATGCCGCAGCACCGTCGCTCGATCCGGCCACTATTGCAGCCAATAACACCGAGTTTGAACCGGAACCTGCACCGGTCGCTCCACCGAAGCCGAAACCGGTGGAACCGCTTAAGCCAAAGGTTGAAGCACCACCTGCGCCGAAGCCAGAATCGAAGCCGATCGTGGAAGAAAAAGCCGCCCCGACGGGTAAAGCGTATGTCGTCCAGCTGGGCGCGCTGAAAAATGCCGATAAAGTGAATGAGATTGTCGGTAAGCTGCGCGGCGCGGGTTATCGGGTTTATACGTCGCCATCCACGCCGGTGCAGGGTAAAATTACCCGTATTCTGGTTGGGCCAGATGCCTCGAAAGATAAGCTGAAAGGTTCGCTGGGTGAACTCAAGCAGCTTTCTGGCTTAAGTGGCGTGGTAATGGGTTATACACCGAATTAATACGGTCTTGCCTGATGCGACGCTGGCGCGTCTTATCAGGCCTGTGCAGGAGTAGAACCGTA
>NZ_JABWMS020000086.1:0-12840 GCF_013369155.2 Escherichia sp. 94.0001
CAGCCTGAGTTCACAGATAAAACACTCTCCAGGAAAACCGGGGCGGTTCAAACAGTGTCGCGGCAATGGCGTGAAATCGGGCACTATCCACACTTCCACAGACCTTCACACTGCCATCACTGACATCAATATTCACTAATTTGCTATTACTAATAGTTTTCGTGAAGGTGATGGTGTGGCCGGAAAAACAGAAACTAAACTTGAACGGCTCAGTGAAAAGCTTAGTGAGTTGCGGGTCAGCCCCCACCTCCGCCCGGTACGTAAACAGTGCATTCGTCATGGCAACTACCAGTTCGTTAGCCTCGTCCGTATTCTCGATGATTAAATTTTTCATCTGATTCAGAATTTTCTCGCTGCTCTGGAGCAGCAGCAGGGGCCGGGGCAATGTCGCGCCCATGGCGAGGTTGGAGTAGCATGGCGTTAGCATGTAATTCACTCCTTCCCGTTGTTTTTCTTCTGTGATAGAAGGGCTGAAATCATCTATTCCGGGCTGGCGAATGCGTGAGACCAGTGTTGTGACAAAGGCGTTAAACAGATAACAATCAGCATAGCCACAGGCACTCCTCCCATCCTTGCTGACCATAATATTCACGCAATTGTCCCCATTAAAATCCATATGCGTGTTGGTGAAGGTAATGGTGTGGTCGGAAAAACTAAAACTGAACGACTCAGGAATTTGCAGACCACGCGCCCTAGGCATGTCTGGATTATCCGGCAGTTTAGCCATCTGATTTGGCTGCAGTGCGGTCGCCATGACATCCGCCAGTTCGTTAATCTGGTCAGAACTCATCGTGCTACAGTCCGTATTTCTGTGAATTAAATTTATCATCTCCCGCAGATGAGTCCTGCAACTTTCCTGGCTCTGCAGGAGCTGGGACAGTGTCACAGCCGCGTTAATGCGGCATGGTGTTACCATATAATACAATCCTTTTTCTCAGGGGGGTTGATATTCCGGATCGTGCCGTGTTTGCCCACGGCTCCCCCTGGAGAGCTGCAGACCTGTTTATTTAACTCGCACAGCGCCGGGGCCTGTCAGTAAACAGGGAGCATAACCGTCGTGCCATTAAACGCCAGACGGGAGATCATTATTATTTTATTAATACAGATCCGTTGCATTCCGGTCTTTACCGCAGTTTAAAAGAAAAGATAATAGGGACTTAGGCAGTAGAGCAGTCATTGGACAGACCACACTACCCCAAACTAGCAGGGGAGTTTTGATAAAATTTTGATAACCGTTAGCAGGCTAACAAAACACAACGGGCGTGTTATACGCCCGTTACAATATTTAACACATATAGAGATTACATATTCTTGATGATCGCGTCGCCAAACTCTGAACATTTCAGCAGTTTAGCGCCTTCCATCAGACGTTCGAAGTCATAGGTTACAGTCTTGGCGTTGATTGCGCCTTCCATACCTTTAACAATCAGGTCTGCGGCTTCAGTCCAGCCCATATGGCGCAGCATCATCTCAGCGGAGAGGATGATAGAGCCTGGGTTAACTTTGTCCTGACCAGCATACTTCGGCGCAGTACCGTGGGTGGCTTCAAACAGCGCGCATTCGTCACCGATGTTTGCGCCTGGGGCGATACCGATACCGCCAACCTGCGCTGCCAGAGCATCAGAAATGTAGTCACCGTTGAGGTTCATACAGGCGATAACGTCGTATTCAGCCGGACGCAGCAGGATCTGTTGCAGGAATGCGTCAGCAATCACGTCTTTAATGACGATCTCTTTGCCGGTGTTCGGGTTTTTGACTTTCAGCCACGGGCCGCCGTCGATCAGTTCACCGCCAAACTCTTCACGCGCCAGCTGGTAACCCCAGTCTTTAAACGCGCCTTCGGTGAACTTCATGATGTTACCTTTGTGCACCAGGGTCACAGAGTCACGGTCGTTAGCAATTGCGTATTCGATCGCGGCACGAACCAGACGTTTGGTGCCCTCTTCAGAACACGGCTTAATACCGATACCGCAATGTTCCGGGAAGCGAATTTTCTTCACACCCATCTCTTCACGCAGGAATTTAATCACTTTCTCAGCGTCGGCAGAATCAGCTTTCCATTCGATACCCGCATAAATGTCTTCCGAGTTTTCACGGAAGATAACCATATCGGTCAGTTCAGGATGTTTAACCGGGCTTGGGGTGCCCTGATAGTAACGTACCGGACGCAGGCAGATGTAGAGATCCAGTTCCTGGCGCAGAGCTACGTTGAGAGAACGAATACCGCCGCCAACCGGAGTGGTCAGAGGGCCTTTAATGGCAACGCGATATTCACGAATCAGATCAAGGGTTTCAGCAGGCAGCCAGACGTCCTGACCATAAACCTGTGTGGATTTTTCACCGGTGTAAATTTCCATCCAGGAGATTTTACGCTCGCCTTTATAGGCTTTCTCGACTGCAGCGTCGACCACTTTCAGCATGGCTGGGGTTACATCTACACCGATTCCATCACCTTCAATGTAAGGGATAATCGGATTTTCAGGAACGTTGAGTTTGCCGTTTTGCAGGGTGATCTTCTTGCCTTGTGCCGGAACAACTACTTTACTTTCCATTCACCTCTCCTTCGAGCGCTACTGGTTTGCTCGTCTGCCACCACGTTGCATATGCGTTTGCGTCCTGCGATACGGATGCGTTAGAGCAATTTTTTGTTAATGATTTGTAATTGGCTTGTCAATACTACCCTATTGTTTGCCGTCATGAAAGATGCGCGTTATTAGGCTATAATGCGGCAATTCATAATCTCTGAAAATACCATGCAAAAAACTTCTTTTAGACCAAAGACAGTATTTTACCAGCCTTCAAATAAAATATTAAATATCAATTATTTACACCAGATTTTAAGCAATAACAAAACCACCAGAGATAACTAACAGGGTGCTATTTGGTCAAAATTTGACATTACTCGATTCAGCGACTAACTCACTTTGAGCACTATTGGGAAAATTATCAAAAGTCATGGTTGAAGCGACAAGCAACGAGTAAATTATGGCATCCACCCTTTTTGAGGTTCACATGAAACGCTTTGCACTGATAGCTGTGACACTCGTTGCCTTTACTGGTTCTGCTGCAACCGAAGAAATCAACTTCAAGTAACAGAAACACCATATAACAATGGAGTGTTGAAAAATGGATACTACCGAAGAACGCAATGGAACATATTTCTACAGAGGACACCCGAACCTGTCCAAAATAGAACTACTCAACGTCATATTCCTTGAAGAATTCTGTAAGGAATTGGGGATTGATTCGGTATCAGGTGCAGCAATCTTATCTGGTCAACCGTGGCTGGGTACAAGAGCGAAGCCGCAAGGGGCAACCCTGGGAACAAGTGTTGTCTCAAAGTATGCGCGTATACTGATGAGAGATGCACGCATGCCTTTTGGTATTTCTGTTCATACACCAGTGGGTGTAAGGATGCAGAAATCTAATAAGCTTGCTGCAATTATCGCTCGTTGGGTCCCGTGGATTGGTTGGGCTTCACTGTCGATGAGTCTTTACAGGGTTTCGACTCGTACCCAGGAAAAATACAATCTGATTGCCAAACCTCAAGACCGTATTAAGTGGACTTCCTTCTAATGGCGACAACAATCACAGACGAAGTTTTAGCACTGTTCCGTGATGAGATTCCAGGTTATCAGGATGACCACGGGAAGGAAATTCCGTTAGAACTGGACTCTGATTTGTTCGACTATCCACGAGATGATTTAGAGGACGCTATACGGAAATACAAAGAGAGGTTTGGGATTAACCTGGATAATCTGGACTGGTCTTTTTACCTTCCGTGGGAGTCTGCACCATTGCTTCAACGATGGTTCAAACTCAAGCGGGAAGAGGTAGAAACAACACGTTTACCGTTAACTGTACGGATGTTTGCAGAATCAGCAGAAGCGGGAAAATGGCTGTATCAGTAGAATAAAAAAGAAGGCTGCGATGCCCCTCTTATTACTGCTGATGATGGTAGTGGTAAAGCATCATCCTGAACTTGAACAGTGAAGTGCTGTCACCCATCAGTAATACAGAAACACTATTTTTCATACCAGTATTTATTCAATTCATCAATGTAAAATGTGTTCATTGGGCCATATTTATCACCATGCAGCCACACAACCGCTGCTCACTAACCCAGGTATTGATGAAACCGCGCTGAAGAGCCTGAACCCTGAACCTCTAACGAGTACCTTTAAAGTCCAATGCAATCCGACACTGTGCTACCCTCTGCGTATAGCTCTATTTGGAATTTACCATGAAATACTTTAGCGATTCTAAATCTTCTTTTAGAAAAAAACAGGTTAGTCGACTAAACTCGCAACACTCAACTAAGCGAAAACCTGAAAACCAGCCCACGCGTGTGATCCTGTTCAATAAACCCTACGATGTTCTTCCGCAGTTCACCGATGAAGCCGGACGCAAAACATTAAAAGAATTCATCCCGATTCAGGGGGTGTATGCGGCAGGTCGTCTCGACCGCGACAGCGAAGGGTTACTGGTGCTGACCAATAACGGTGCGTTGCAGGCGCGTTTAACCCAGCCGGGTAAACGTACCGGGAAAATCTATTATGTACAGGTAGAAGGTATTCCCACGGAAGACGCCCTTGAAGCCTTGCGTAATGGCGTAACCTTAAATGATGGCCCTACCCTGCCCGCAGGTGCGGAGATGGTTGAGGAGCCGGAATGGTTATGGCCCCGTAATCCGCCAATTCGTGAACGAAAAAGTATTCCCACCAGCTGGCTTAAGATCACCTTATATGAAGGACGAAATCGCCAGGTGCGCCGCATGACCGCCCATGTTGGTTTTCCCACGCTGCGACTGATTCGCTATGCGATGGGTGATTACTCTTTGGATAATCTTGCCATTGGCGAATGGCGAGAAGCGACAGGTTAAGGACGCAAAATGTTTAAACCGCACGTTACCGTTGCCTGCGTGGTGCACGCAGAAGGCAAATTTTTAGTCGTTGAAGAGACGATTAATGGTAAAGCGTTATGGAACCAGCCCGCCGGGCATCTGGAAGCGGATGAAACCTTAGTGGAGGCCGCCGCCCGTGAGCTGTGGGAAGAGACGGGCATCAGCGCGCAACCGCAACATTTTATCCGCATGCATCAGTGGATTGCGCCGGATAAAACGCCGTTTTTGCGCTTCCTGTTTGCCATTGAGCTTGAGCAAATATGTCCAACCCAGCCCCATGACAGCGATATCGACTGCTGCCGTTGGGTCAGCGCCGATGAGATTTTAAAGGCGTCAAATCTGCGCTCGCCGCTGGTGGCGGAAAGTATTCGTTGTTATCAAAGTGGGCAACGCTATCCGCTGGAGATGATTGGCGATTTTAACTGGCCTTTTACAAAGGGTGTCATCTAAAAGGCTGCGTGATAGAATACGCCGCCTTGAAGTTCAATGTCGTGAGTGATCCAATGTCTGAAACCGCAAAAAAAGTAATCGTCGGCATGTCCGGCGGTGTCGATTCCTCCGTTTCTGCCTGGCTGTTGCAACAACAGGGATATCAGGTCGAAGGCCTGTTTATGAAGAACTGGGAAGAAGACGACGGTGAGGAATATTGCACGGCGGCAGCGGATCTGGCTGATGCCCAGGCTGTCTGCGACAAGCTCGGCATTGAACTGCACACCGTTAACTTTGCTGCCGAGTACTGGGACAACGTCTTCGAACTGTTCCTTGCCGAATATAAAGCCGGTCGCACGCCAAACCCGGATATTCTGTGCAACAAAGAGATCAAATTTAAAGCGTTCCTCGAATTTGCCGCCGAAGATTTAGGTGCCGATTATATCGCTACCGGTCATTACGTTCGTCGTGCCGATGTCGATGGCAAAAGCCGCCTGCTGCGTGGTCTGGATAGCAATAAAGACCAGAGCTACTTCCTTTATACGCTCAGCCATGAGCAGATTGCGCAAAGCCTGTTCCCGGTCGGCGAACTGGAAAAGCCGCAGGTGCGCAAGATTGCTGAGGATCTCGGTCTGGTTACCGCGAAGAAAAAAGACTCTACCGGGATCTGCTTTATTGGCGAGCGTAAATTCCGCGAATTCCTGGGCCGTTATCTCCCGGCGCAACCGGGCAAAATCATTACCGTTGACGGCGATGAAATTGGCGAGCACCAGGGGCTGATGTATCACACCCTCGGTCAGCGTAAAGGTCTGGGTATCGGTGGCACCAAAGAAGGCACTGAAGAACCGTGGTATGTGGTCGATAAAGACGTCGAAAACAACATTCTGATTGTTGCGCAGGGCCATGAACACCCGCGTCTGATGTCTGTCGGTCTGATTGCCCAGCAGCTGCACTGGGTCGATCGTGAGCCCTTCACCGGCACTATGCGTTGCACGGTAAAAACCCGCTATCGCCAGACAGACATCCCTTGCACCGTCAAGGCGCTGGACGATGATCGCATTGAAGTGATTTTCGATGAGCCGGTTGCCGCCGTGACGCCGGGCCAGTCTGCCGTTTTCTATAACGGTGAGGTGTGCCTCGGTGGCGGTATTATTGAGCAGCGTCTGCCGCTGCCGGTCTGATTATTATCTTTACTTAAAACAAGGAAGCAGTGAACGTGGCAAAGAATTACTATGACATCACCCTCGCCCTGGCCGGTATTTGTCAGTCGGCACGCCTGGTGCAACAACTCGCTCACCAGGGGCATTGTGATGCCGATGCGCTACACGTCTCACTCAACAGTATTATTGATATGAACCCCAGCTCGACGCTGGCGGTTTTTGGCGGTAGCGAAGCCAACCTGCGCGTCGGGCTGGAAACCTTGCTCGGCGTGCTCAACGCCAGCAGTCGCCAGGGCTTAAACGCTGAGTTAACCCGCTACACCCTTAGCCTGATGGTGCTTGAGCGCAAACTCTCCTCAGCGAAAGGCGCGCTCGACACTCTGGGCAACCGGATCAACGGCCTGCAACGACAGCTCGAACACTTCGATTTACAGTCCGAAACGCTGATGAGCGCGATGGCCGCCATCTATGTTGATGTTATCAGCCCGCTAGGCCCGCGCATTCAGGTCACCGGTTCCCCTGCTGTACTGCAAAGCCCACAGGTGCAGGCGAAAGTCCGCGCCACCCTGCTGGCAGGCATTCGCGCCGCCGTGCTCTGGCACCAGGTCGGCGGCGGACGTCTACAACTGATGTTTTCTCGTAATCGCCTGACCACTCAGGCAAAACAAATTCTTGCTCATTTAACCCCGGAGTTGTGATCTATGGAATTATCCTCACTGACCGCCGTTTCCCCTGTCGATGGACGCTACGGCGATAAAGTCAGCGCGCTGCGCGGGATTTTCAGCGAATATGGTTTGCTGAAATTCCGTGTACAAGTTGAAGTACGTTGGCTGCAAAAACTGGCCGCGCACGCAGCGATCAAGGAAGTTCCTGCTTTTGCTGCCGACGCAATCGGTTACCTTGATGCAATTGTCGCCAGTTTCAGCGAAGAAGATGCAGCACGCATCAAAACCATCGAGCGTACGACTAACCACGACGTTAAAGCGGTTGAGTATTTCCTGAAAGAAAAAGTGGCGGAGATCCCGGAACTGCACGCGGTTTCTGAATTCATCCACTTTGCCTGTACTTCGGAAGATATCAATAACCTCTCCCACGCGTTGATGCTGAAAACCGCGCGTGACGAAGTGATCCTGCCGTACTGGCGTCAACTGATTGATGGCATTAAAGATCTCGCCGTTCAGTATCGCGATATCCCGTTGCTGTCTCGTACCCACGGTCAGCCAGCCACGCCGTCAACCATCGGTAAAGAGATGGCTAACGTCGCCTACCGTATGGAGCGCCAGTACCGCCAGCTTAATCAGGTGGAGATCCTCGGCAAAATCAACGGCGCTGTCGGCAACTATAATGCCCACATCGCGGCTTACCCGGAAGTTGACTGGCATCAGTTCAGCGAAGAGTTCGTCACCTCGCTGGGTATTCAGTGGAACCCGTACACCACCCAGATCGAACCACACGACTATATTGCCGAACTGTTTGATTGCGTTGCGCGTTTCAACACCATTCTGATCGACTTTGACCGTGACGTCTGGGGTTATATCGCCCTTAACCACTTCAAACAGAAAACCATTGCTGGTGAGATTGGTTCTTCCACCATGCCGCATAAAGTTAACCCGATTGACTTCGAAAACTCCGAAGGGAATCTGGGACTTTCCAACGCGGTATTGCAGCACCTGGCAAGCAAACTGCCAGTTTCCCGCTGGCAGCGTGACCTGACCGACTCCACCGTGCTGCGTAACCTCGGCGTGGGTATCGGTTATGCGCTGATTGCGTATCAATCCACCCTGAAAGGCGTGAGCAAACTGGAAGTGAACCGTGACCATCTGCTGGATGAGCTGGATCACAACTGGGAAGTGCTGGCTGAGCCAATCCAGACAGTTATGCGTCGCTATGGCATCGAAAAACCGTACGAAAAGCTGAAAGAGCTGACTCGCGGTAAGCGCGTTGACGCCGAAGGCATGAAGCAATTTATCGACGGTCTGGCACTGCCAGAAGAAGAAAAAGCCCGCCTGAAAGCGATGACGCCGGCAAACTACATTGGCCGCGCCATCACCATGGTTGATGAGCTGAAATAAGCCTCAAATCAGTGCCGGATGGCGATGCTGTCCGGCCTGCTTATTAAGATTATCCGCTTTTTATTTTTTCACTTTACCTCCCCTCCCCGCTGGTTTATTTAATGTTTACCCCCATAACGACATAATCGCGTTACACTATTTTAATAATTAAAACAGGGAGAATGAAAAATGCGCGTACTGGTTGTTGAAGACAATGCGTTGTTACGTCACCATCTTAAAGTTCAGATTCAGGATGCTGGTCATCAGGTCGATGACGCAGAAGATGCCAAAGAAGCCGATTATTATCTCAATGAGCATTTACCGGATATTGCGATTGTCGATCTCGGTTTGCCTGACGAGGACGGTCTGTCACTGATTCGCCGCTGGCGTAGCAATGATGTTTCACTGCCGATTCTGGTATTAACCGCCCGTGAAAGCTGGCAGGACAAAGTCGAAGTATTAAGTGCTGGCGCTGATGATTATGTGACTAAACCGTTTCATATTGAAGAGGTGATGGCGCGAATGCAGGCATTAATGCGGCGTAATAGCGGTCTGGCTTCCCAGGTAATTTCGCTGCCACCGTTTCAGGTTGATCTCTCCCGCCGTGAGTTATCCATTAATGACGAAGTGATCAAACTGACCGCGTTCGAATACACCATTATGGAAACGTTGATACGCAATAATGGCAAAGTGGTCAGCAAAGATTCGTTAATGCTACAACTCTATCCGGATGCGGAGCTGCGGGAAAGCCATACCATTGATGTACTGATGGGACGTCTGCGCAAAAAAATTCAGGCACAATATCCGCAAGAAGTGATTACCACCGTTCGCGGCCAGGGCTATCTGTTCGAATTGCGCTGATGAAAAAATTACTGCGTCTTTTTTTCCCGCTCTCGCTGCGGGTACGTTTTCTATTGGCAACGGCAGCGGTTGTACTGGTGCTTTCGCTTGCCTACGGAATGGTCGCGCTGATCGGTTATAGCGTCAGTTTCGATAAAACTACGTTTCGGCTGTTACGTGGCGAGAGCAATCTGTTCTATACTCTTGCGAAGTGGGAAAACAACAAGTTGCATGTCGAGTTACCCGAAAATATCGACAAGCAAAGCCCCACCATGACGCTAATTTATGATGAGAACGGGCAGCTTTTATGGGCGCAACGTGACGTGCCCTGGCTGATGAAGATGATCCAGCCTGACTGGCTGAAATCGAATGGTTTTCATGAAATTGAAGCGGATGTTAACGACACTAGCCTGTTACTGAGTGGAGATCACTCTATGCAGCAACAGTTGCAGGAAGTGCGGGAAGATGATGACGACGCGGAGATGACCCACTCGGTGGCGGTAAACGTCTATCCGGCAACATCGCGGATGCCAAAGTTAACCATTGTGGTGGTGGATACCATTCCGGTGGAGCTAAAAAGTTCCTATATGGTCTGGAGCTGGTTTATCTATGTGCTCTCAGCCAATCTGCTGTTAGTGATCCCGCTGCTGTGGGTAGCCGCCTGGTGGAGTTTACGTCCCATCGAGGCCCTGGCAAAAGAAGTCCGCGAACTGGAAGAGCATAACCGCGAATTGCTCAATCCAGCCACAACACGAGAACTGACCAGTCTGGTACGAAACCTGAACCGACTGTTAAAAAGTGAACGCGAACGTTACGACAAATACCGCACTACGCTCACCGACCTGACCCATAGTCTGAAAACGCCACTGGCGGTGCTGCAAAGTACGCTGCGTTCTCTGCGTAGTGAGAAGATGAGCGTCAGTGATGCAGAGCCGGTGATGCTGGAGCAAATCAGCCGCATTTCACAGCAAATTGGCTACTACCTGCATCGTGCCAGTATGCGCGGAGGGACATTGCTTAGCCGCGAGCTGCATCCGGTCGCCCCTCTGTTGGACAATCTCACCTCGGCGCTGAACAAAGTGTATCAACGCAAAGGGGTCAATATCTCTCTCGATATTTCACCAGAGATCAGCTTTGTTGGTGAGCAGAACGATTTTGTCGAGGTGATGGGCAATGTGCTGGATAACGCCTGTAAATATTGCCTCGAGTTTGTCGAAATATCTGCAAGGCAAACCGACGATCATCTCTATATTGTGGTCGAGGATGATGGCCCCGGTATTCCATTAAGCAAGCGAGAGGTCATTTTCGACCGTGGTCAACGGGTTGATACTTTACGCCCTGGGCAAGGTGTAGGGCTGGCGGTAGCCCGCGAAATCACCGAGCAATATGAAGGTAAAATCGTCGCCGGAGAGAGCATGCTGGGCGGTGCGCGGATGGAAGTGATTTTTGGCCGCCAGCATTCTGCACCGAAAGATGAATAAATATGTCCATACTTCACGCATTACGTTAAGCATCCGTTATAATCGGTTGCAGATACCAGCCTGTGGATGCTTAACATGGAATACCAACTCACTCTTAACTGGCCCGATTTTCTTGAACGTCACTGGCAGAAACGCCCTGTGGTGTTAAAACGCGGCTTTAATAATTTTATTGACCCGATCTCTCCAGACGAGTTGGCGGGTCTGGCGATGGAAAGCGAAGTCGACAGTCGACTGGTCAGTCACCAGGATGGCAAATGGCAGGTCAGCCACGGTCCATTCGAAAGCTACGATCATCTTGGTGAAACTAACTGGTCATTGTTAGTGCAGGCAGTGAACCACTGGCATGAGCCGACCGCCGCACTGATGCGACCGTTCCGTGAACTGCCGGACTGGCGCATTGATGATTTGATGATCTCTTTTTCCGTACCTGGCGGCGGCGTCGGCCCACATCTCGATCAGTACGACGTGTTTATCATTCAGGGTACCGGACGTCGTCGCTGGCGAGTGGGCGAAAAGCTGCAAATGAAACAGCACTGCCCGCACCCGGATCTGTTACAGGTCGATCCGTTCGAAGCCATCATTGATGAAGAACTGGAGCCTGGCGATATCCTTTATATTCCGCCAGGATTCCCGCATGAAGGCTACGCGCTGGAAAATGCGATGAACTATTCCGTGGGTTTTCGCGCGCCAAATACGCGGGAACTGATTAGCGGATTTGCCGATTATGTGCTGCAACGTGAGCTGGGTGGCAACTACTACAGCGATCCGGATGTCCCACCTCGCGCTCATCCTGCGGACGTTCTACCGCAAGAGATGGATAAACTGCGTGAGATGATGCTTGAATTGATCAACCAGCCGGAACACTTTAAACAGTGGTTTGGGGAGTTTATATCCCAGTCACGCCATGAACTGGATATCGCGCCGCCAGAGCCGCCTTATCAGCCGGATGAAATCTACGATGCGCTGAAACAAGGTGATGTGCTGGTGCGCCTGGGTGGTCTGCGCGTATTGCGCATTGGCGACGACGTGTATGCTAATGGTGAGAAGATCGATTCCCCGCACCGTCCGGCACTGGACGCGCTCGCCAGCAACATTGCGCTAACTGCGGAGAATTTTGGTGATGCGCTGGAAGATCCGTCATTCCTCGCAATGCTCGCGGCGCTGGTCAATAGCGGATACTGGTTCTTCGAAGAGTAAGTTTGGATTTAAGCCGGATGCGGCATCACATGCCGCATCCCTTTTCGCTTACTTCCGTTGCGCCGTCAACTCGGCAATACGGACGATCACCTGCACCGCTTTTTCCATACCTTCCAGAGTCACAAACTCATGCTTACCATGATAGTTGTAACCGCCAGTGAACAGGTTCGGGCACGGTAATCCCATAAACGACAACTGCGCGCCGTCGGTACCGCCGCGGATCGGTTTCAGTTCCGGTTCAATATCGCAGTCACGCATCGCCTGCTGGGCGATATCGAGAATATGCGGATGCTCAACCACTTTCTCGCGCATATTGTAGTAACTGTCTTCAATCACCAGTTCAATGTAGCAATCAGGATGTAACCCTTTGCCCACTTTTTTGGCGATCTCCATCATTTTACGTTTACGCGCTTCAAACTGTTTACGGTCGAAATCACGAATGATGTAGTGCATATCGGCCCGTTCAACGGTGCCTTTCATGCTCGCCAGGTGATAGAAACCTTCATAGCCTTCTGTCATTTCCGGGCTTTCATTTGCCGGAACTTCCGCATGAATACGTGCCGCCAGCGAAAGCGCATTTACCATCACTCCTTTCGCCGTGCCCGGGTGAACATTGTTACCGACAATTTTGATATTGACCGACGCGGCGTTGAAGTTTTCAAACTCCAATTCGCCTACGCCACCACCATCAACGGTGTAAGCCCAGCGGGCATCGAAGGCGTCAACTGAACCGCCCCGGTTTTCCTGGAGAGTGTTTTATCTGTGAACTCAGGCTGCCA
>NZ_JABWMS020000087.1:0-12252 GCF_013369155.2 Escherichia sp. 94.0001
TTATAGATCAGTTAACCGAAGCCAATAAAATACTTTAATTTTCTATATATCCCCTATGGTAAATATTACTAAACAATACCTGGGGATTAATTTTTATTACTCACGGAAAGATTTAAATAATGATACCATCTCAGATTTCTTTCAATACTCTTCCTGTCAATGCAACATACGCTTCAGAGACAACAGTTGACACACAAAAATTCTCTGACATCCTCTACTCTGCGGGGTGTTCCCTAAAGGATCTGGCTTATCTGAGCAGATGTCTGGCATCAATACATCCGACTATCGCCAAAAACATTTATGAAACAGAAAATCTCAGCGATCAAAAATTACTGCATATTGATTGCCGTAGTACAAATGAAATCAAGATAAATATCTTTTTTGGTCAGCAACGAGAAGGATTAATTGAAATTAGTTCTGACACAGTCATTTTTTCGATACTGTCTTCATTGATTGACTCAGCTATTTCTGAACATCGACATCAAATCACCGTTAACGATTCAAATAATTCTGAACTATTTTATGAGGATTATACTGATTAAATCCACTCTGTGCGAACCTGTCCTGCATTTATGCCAGAAGTATTAGAATCTTTGCTTAACGTTACTCATACAGTAGCACCTTCATGTGCCTCTCTTTTTTACGAACAATCAAAAGAACTAACAAAGGGCATAATTCGTATAAATCATTAACCATTTGTTATATTCAACATTTTTTTTACATTAAGCAGAGATGAATTGCAGTGAAATTCAAGTTAAATTTTACAAAATGTATTACTCATGGCTAAAAAATCTCCCCAAAATGCAAATTAGAAGTTGATCACAATTATCTCAATACATCAAATCAAGTTAATTTTAAAAATTTAACATTCATGACATTAGTTGACATAACACGCTGAATTAAAATGAGAATTTAAAAACACATTTTAAACAATCATTTCCCGAAAGACATTTTGAAAATAGATCAATTGCAACATTACGGTCAGATAAAGACACTCCTCTGATATTAAACCTGTGCCGTTATGAACGGCCATAAATACGACGTGTGTAACTTAATTTACTCTCTGTCTTACAAAGGATTACCCATGAAGAAAGCAACACTTGTGATTGGCGTTATTGGCGCGGACTGCCATGCAGTAGGCAATAAAGTTCTGGACCGCGTTTTTAGCAACCATGACTTCAGAGTCATTAATCTGGGCGTAATGGTCAGCCAGGACGAATATATTGATGCTGCCATTGAAACTGGCGCTGACGCGATTGTCGTCTCCTCTATCTATGGGCATGGCGATATCGATTGTCTGGGCATGCGCGAACGCTGCATCGAGCGTGGGCTGGGTAACATCCTGCTCTATGTGGGCGGTAACCTGGTGGTCGGAAAACATGACTTCGCTGACGTGGAAACCAAGTTCAAAGAGATGGGATTTGATCGCGTCTTCGCCCCAAGTCATGACTTAGAAGATGTCTGCCAGCTGATGGCCCGCGATATCAACCAACGTCATGGCGTTGAAACTCGCATTCTTGAAGAGGCAATCTGATGCAAATCGTCTCTGTCGATATTGGATCGACGTGGACCAAAGCAGCCCTCTTCACCCGGGAGGGGGACGCGTTAACGTTGGTTAACCACGTTCTGACCCCAACCACCATCCATCATCTGGCAGAGGGATTTTTCTCCAGCCTTAACCAGGTGTTAAACGTAGATAATGCCCTCCCCCTGTTAAACCGCGGTGAGGTTGCATTGAAGTATTCCTCCTCTGCCAAAGGTGGGCTGGCGGTTGCCGCAATGGGATTGGTGCCTTCTATCACCCTGGAAACCGCGAAAGTAACCGCTCACTCTGCGGGTGCTAAAATTGCGCAATATTACGCCTACAAGCTGAACCGCCGTGATATCCAGGCACTGGAAGAAACGCAGCCCGATATTCTCTTGTTCACCGGCGGCACCGACGGCGGAGAAGAAAGTTACGGACTGAATAACGCCCGTGTGCTGGCAGAATCCAAACTCGACTGCGCCATTATTTATGCCGGAAACCGGGATATTCAGGATGAGGTGCAGGAGATCCTCGGGCATAAAGACCTGACCATCGTCGACAATGTTCTACCCGATCTTGACCATCCGAACCCTTTAGCTGCACGCCAGGCTATCTGCGACATATTCCTTAAACGCATCGTTAAAGGGAAAGGGCTGGATGTCATTGTTGATAAAACAGGCGAAGAACCAATGCCGACACCATGGACGGTCTTTGAACTGGTTAAGGCAATCAGTAACGTCGATCACAGCTGGAAAGAGTTCATGCTGATCGACATGGGCGGCGCAACCACCGATGTCTATTCCGCCTGTGCCAACACGCTCTCGCCCGACACTGTTTTACATGGCGTACCGGAACCCTTCGTAAAACGGACGGTGGAAGGCGATCTGGGAATGCGCGTCTCGGCAATGGTGGTTGGTGAAAGTGCGAAAGAGTTAGTCAGTGTGAATTTTGCTCAGCAACCCGCACAGTTGGACGCTTTTTATCATTACCTCCGTCATCTAGTCGCTCATCCCGACTACTTACCCGCGAATGCAGATGAAAAATATTTCGATACCGTCCTGGCCGGACTGTGTGTGGGTTATGCCACCGAAAGACATGCGGGCACCAAAAAAGAGGTCTGCACCTGCATCGGCAATGTCGATTTACAGATGGGACGCGACCTGACAACTGTGCGTAAAGTCGTTGGATCCGGCGGATGGCTCTCGCGTGCCAGTCAGTTCGATATGCATCGCTGGTTGAAATACCGCGAGTTAAACGACGACGGCAAACGCATTCTCTTACCGACCGAATTTGAATATTACCGCGATTCCCGGGGGCTATTACCACTGCTGGCAAACGTCGCCAGAGTCGATCCGCTGGCCGCCGCGCGCACCAGTATTCAATGCTTAACCCTATAACAATTAAGGCTGCAATCAATGGAACTTCGAAATAAGAAATTAACCCATGACGAATTCATGACCGAGCGGCAACAGGTACTGAAAACCTGGGAAACCGGCAAGGATGTTGAAAACTTTGAAGATGGCGTTAAATACCAACAAACCATTCCTGAGCATAAACGCTTCTCTCTTGCCCTGCTGAAAGCAGACAAGGAAGGTAAAACCCTTAGCCAACCGCGCGCAGGCGTGGCGCTGATGGACGAACACATCGAACTACTGAAAACACTACAAGAAGAGTGCGATCTGCTGCCGAGCACTATCGATGCATATACCCGTCTGAATCGGTACGAAGAAGCGGCTGTAGGGATTAAAAAATCCATCGAAGCCGGAACCTCTAAACTGAACGGTTTACCGGTAGTTAACCACGGCGTCGCAGCTTGCCGTCGCCTCACCGAAACTCTGCAAAAACCGCTACAGATCCGCCACGGCACGCCAGATGCGCGTCTGCTGGCTGAAATCTCGATGGCCAGCGGCTTTACCAGTTATGAAGGCGGCGGCATTTCCTACAATATTCCGTATGCCAAGCGCGTAACGCTGGAAAAATCGATCCGCGACTGGCAGTACTGCGACCGTTTAATGGGGATGTATGAAGAACACGGGATCCGCATCAACCGCGAACCGTTTGGCCCACTAACGGGTACGCTAATCCCGCCGTTTATCTCGCACTCTATCGCAATAATCGAAGGCTTGCTGGCACTGGAACAGGGTGTGAAGTCTGTCACCGTTGGTTATGGTCAGGTCGGTAGCCTGACGCAGGATGTTGCGGCGATCCAGTCTCTGCGGGAACTTGCACACGAATATTTTCAGAGCTATGGCTATACCGACTACGAATTAAGTACCGTGTTTCACCAGTGGATGGGAGGCTTTCCGGAGGACGAATCGAAAGCGTTCGCCATTATCTCCTGGGGTGCTGCCGTCGCGGGGATGTCTGGTGCTACCAAAGTCATCACCAAAAGTCCGCACGAAGCCTGGGGCATCCCGACTGCTGCTGCCAACATTCAGGGGCTAAAAGCCTCCCGCCAGATGCTCAACATGGTCAACGAGCAGAAATTCCCGCCGTGCCCGGCGGTTGAACTAGAAATTGAACTGATTAAGAGCGAGGTTCGCGCTGTACTGAACAAAGTGTTCGAACTGGGCAATGGTGATATTGCGCGCGGTACGGTGCTGGCATTTGAAGCGGGCGTACTGGATGTGCCGTTTGCGCCAGCCGCCTGCAACGCAGGCAAAATTCTTCCGGTCCGTGACAACACCGGCGCGATACGCGTACTGGAAGCCGGAGCCGTTCCATTGCCAAAAGATATTCTCGACCTCCACCACGATTACGTTGCTGAACGCGCGCGCTTTGAAGGACGCCAACCGACATTCCAGATGGTTGTAGATGACATCAATGCTGTATCCCACAGTAAATTAATAGGAAGACCATAATGAAAATAAAACAGGCCCTTTTTACCGCTGGCTACTCCTCATTCTATTTCGATGATCAGCAGGCGATAAAAAACGGAGCGGGTCACGACGGCTTTTTTTATACCGGAGAGCCGGTAACACAGGGGTTTAACGCCGTACGTCAGGCCGGGGAGTGCGTTTCGGTTCAGTTGATTCTGGAAAACGGTGCGGTCGCCGTAGGCGACTGTGCTGCCGTACAGTATTCCGGGGCAGGCGGTCGCGATCCACTGTTCCTCGCAGAGCACTTTATTCCGTTCCTCAACGACCATATCAAGCCATTACTGGTAGGCCGCGATGTGGATGCTTTCCTGCCGAATGCCCGTTTCTTCGACAAATTGCGTATTGACGGCAACTTGCTGCATACCGCCGTACGTTACGGATTATCACAGGCGCTGCTTGATGCTACCGCGCTGGCAACCGGCCGTCTGAAAACTGAAGTGGTCTGTGATGAATGGCAGTTGCCACGCGTGGCGGAATCCATTCCATTATTTGGTCAGAGCGGCGACGATCGATATATCGCCGTCGATAAGATGATCCTTAAGGGCATCGACGTGCTGCCCCATGCGCTGATTAATAACGTCGAAGAGAAACTGGGCTTTAAAGGTGAAAAACTGCGCGAATATGTCCGCTGGCTGTCGGATCGTATTCTGAGCAAGCGCACCAGCGCACGCTACCACCCTACCCTGCACATCGATGTATACGGCACTATCGGTCTGATCTTCGATATGGATCCGCTTCGCTGTGCGCAATACATCGCCAGTCTGGAAAAAGAGGCGCAAGGCCTGCCGCTCTACATTGAGGGGCCGGTCGATGCCGGTAACAAGCCCGATCAAATCCGCCTGCTGACCGCGATTACCAAAGAGCTGACGCGCCTCGGTTCCGGCGTGAAAATCGTGGCCGATGAATGGTGTAACACCTACCAGGATATTGTTGATTTCACTGATGCCGCCAGTTGCCACATGGTGCAAATCAAAACCCCGGATCTGGGCAGTATTCACAACATCGTCGATGCAGTTCTTTATTGCAACAGCCACAGCATGGAAGCGTACCAGGGCGGCACCTGCAATGAAACCGATGTCAGCGCCCGCACGTGTGTCCACGTCGCCCTTGCCGCTCGCCCTATGCGTATGCTGGTAAAACCGGGGATGGGCTTTGACGAAGGCTTCGATATCGTCTTCAACGAAATGAATCGTACTATCGCGCTGTTGCAGGCTAAGGATTAACAAATGGCTCGTTCTTTTAAAGTCTTATCGCCAACGGCAATCCTCGGGTATGGATTCCCGGAAGAGAGCTTCCGCAAAGCGATGGCAGAATCGCCCGATCTGATCGCCGTTGATGCAGGCTCTTCCGATCCTGGCCCCCACTACCTCGGGGCGGGCAAACCGTTTACCGATCGCGCAGGGGTCAAACGCGATCTACGCTATATGATCACCGCAGGCGTGCAAAATAATATACCGGTGGTGATCGGAACGGCCGGCGGTTCTGGTGCAGCTCCACACCTGGAGTGGTGCCGAGAAATAATTCATGAGATTGCCCGGGAAGAGCACCTCGCGTTCTCGATGGCGCTGATCCCGGCAGACGTTGACAAAGCCATCGTCCACCAGGCGCTGGATAACGGCAAAATCACGGCGCTGGATTTTGTCCCGCCGTTAACCCACGACGCGATTGACGAAAGTACGTATATCGTCGCGCAAATGGGCGTCGAACCCTTCCAGCAGGCGCTGAAAGAAGGCGCGCAAGTGGTGCTGGGCGGGCGCGCTTACGACCCGGCCTGCTTTGCTGCGCTACCGATCATGCAAGGCTTTGATGAAGGTCTGGCGCTGCATTGTGGGAAAATCCTTGAATGCGCGGCAATCGCCGCAACGCCCGGCTCAGGCTCTGACTGTGCGATGGGCATCATTGATGACAACGGCTTTACGCTGAAGACATTTAATCCGAAGCGTAAATTTACCGAAACGTCAGCGGCTGCACACACACTGTATGAGAAATCCGATCCCTACTTCCTGCCAGGACCTGGCGGCGTGTTGAACCTGAAAGGTTGCACATTTAAAGCGATCAATGATGGCGAAGTTTACGTCAGCGGTTCTAAGCATGAAGAAACGCCCTATGCCCTGAAACTGGAAGGTGCGCGGCGGGTGGGTTTCCGCTGTTTGACCATCGCCGGAACGCGCGACCCGATCATGATCGCCGGGATCGATAACATCATCGATGAAGTCAAAACCAGCGTTTCGCGTAATCTGTCCTTAGACGATGACAGCATTCGCATCAATTTCCACCTGTACGGCAAAAACGGGGTGATGGGTGACCATGAACCGATGCAAACTGCCGGGCATGAGCTGGGGATTGTCCTTGATGTAGTTGCACCGACCCAGGAAATTGCCAACAGCGTTTGCTCGCTGGTGCGCTCTACCATGCTGCACTACGGCTATGAAAACCGCATCGCTACCGCAGGCAACCTGGCGTTCCCGTTCTCCCCTTCTGATATCCAGGGCGGGCCGGTATACGAATTTTCCATATATCACCTGATTGAAGCCAACGACGCTCTGCGTTTTGATTTCCATATTGAACAAGTGACGCCAGAAGGAGTTCAGGCATGAAACAGTCAATTGTCTCACTGGCGCAAGTCATTCGTTCGAAAAATGCCGGACCTTACGAACTGGTTTTAGATATTTTATTTAAAACCAAAGAAAACTATGAGCGAGTCAAATCATCAGGGCAATTGACCCCAGAACTGATTGCGCGCTTATATCATGTTGAACCTGACTTTATTCATCGTATTGTCTGGTTTGATCCTTCTAACGCAGTAAAAATTGTCATGCCACGAGATATTATCTCCGGGAATGTAGGTGACAATGATGTCTATGGCGCACAGCAACATGCACCTTTATTAAATATGAGTTTCGATTTGTAAAAATCCGAACACTTTTAGCCAACTGACATCCAGTCACTTATTGCAGTTCAACACTTCAGCTATTTGTAAGGTTGTAATAGCAGGTAGATGCCTGAATCTCTATTCGGGCATCTACTTCTCCTGATTCTGATTTATCGCCGTGCACCTGATGGAGGAAAAAATGAAGAAAATAAGTTTAACCACGATGATTCTTTTGGCGCTGGTACTTGGAATGATTATCGGCGTAGTGCTCAATAACACTGCTTCACCGGAAACAGCAAAACTCTATGCGCAAGAAATATCGATATTCACGACGATTTTCTTACGACTGATAAAAATGATTATCGCTCCGTTAGTAGTCTCTACCCTGGTGGTAGGTATTGCTAAAATGGGCGATGCCAAAGCCCTTGGTCGTATTTTTTCTAAAACACTCTTTTTATTTATTTGCGCCTCATTGCTGTCAATTGCCTTAGGCTTGATAACGGTAAATTTCTTCATGCCAGGCACAGGAATTAATTTTGTTGCACACGGTGCCGAAACCACCGGAGTGGTCGCGTCAGAACCCTTTACACTAAAAGTATTTATTTCGCATGCTTTCCCCACCAGCATTGTCGATGCCATGGCGCACAATGAAATTTTGCAAATCGTGGTGTTCTCAATTTTCCTCGGCTGTAGCCTGACGGCGATTGGTGAGAAAGGCAGCGCCATCGTTCACGCCTTAGATTCGCTGGCACATGCCATGTTAAAGCTCACTGGCTACGTCATGCTCTTCGCTCCCCTGACCGTATTCGCCGCTATTTCAGCATTGATTGCTGAACGAGGACTGGCAGTTATGGTGAGCGCCGGGATCTTTATGGGTGAATTTTATTTCACCATGTTATTACTTTGGGTGCTGCTTATCGGTCTGGCCATCGTTTATGTCGGCCCCTGCATCAGACGCCTGACCCGCGCCCTTTCAGAACCCGCCCTGCTGGCATTTACCACATCCAGTTCTGAAGCTGCTTTTCCGGGAACGCTTGAAAAACTGGAGCAATTTGGCGTTTCCCCCAAAATTGCCAGCTTTGTCTTACCCATTGGCTACTCATTTAATCTCGTTGGATCAATGGCCTACTGCTCCTTCGCCACAGTTTTCATCGCCCAGGCCTGCAATATCCATTTATCCATCGGTGAGCAAATCACCATGCTGTTGATCCTGATGTTGACCTCGAAAGGAATGGCTGGCGTACCACGCGCCTCAATGGTGGTTATCGCCGCCACGCTCAACCAGTTCAATATTCCGGAAGCGGGGCTGATCTTGCTGATGGGCGTTGATCCGTTCCTTGATATGGGGCGTTCCGCGACAAACGTCATGAGCAACGCAATGGGCGCTGCGATGGTGAGTCGGTGGGAAGGCGAACATTTCGGCGAGGGCTGTCGGGGTAAAGCATTAAAACCCAATGAATCGAACGTTGCTCTGCCCTGAGGGGGATCTTAAGCAATCAGAAGCCAATGACTACGCATTTTTATAAGCCGGATCATGAAGTTAGACGGCAATTAAGTAACACTAACGTTTAAGGTGAAAAGTGAAATATGTCCAAACCATTTATCTGGCAAGAACCGTTTCTACAAAATAAAGACGGTACAGAATATACATTAATTAGCGATCAACATATTACAGTAACGGAATTAGACGGCGAAGAAGTAATAAAAATCGCTCCTGAAGCATTAACGCTGCTTGCCCGGCAGGCATTTTATGAAGCCTCTTTTTTCTTACGTTCCGCTCATTTGCAACAGGTCGCCAGCATTCTTAACGATCCGCAGGCCAGCAGTAATGATAAATACGTTGCGTTGCAGTTATTACGTAATGCTGAAGTCTCAGCAAAAGGGGTATTACCCAACTGTCAGGATACCGGCACCGCAACTATTGTTGCCAGTAAAGGGCAACAGATATGGACCGGAGGCAACGACGCCGAAGCCTTAAGCAAAGGCATTTACACCACTTTTCAGGAAAATAATCTGCGCTTTTCACAAAATGCGCCGCTGGATATGTATACCGAAGTCAATACGTACACCAATCTACCGGCGCAGATTGATATCAGCGCCGTCGCTGGTGATGAGTACCATTTTCTCTGTATTAATAAAGGGGGCGGCTCTGCCAATAAAGCCGCGCTTTATCAGGAAACCAAATCCTTATTGCAACCAGAAAAACTGACCGCGTTTTTAATCGACAAAATGAAATCGTTGGGCACGGCCGCCTGCCCGCCCTACCACATCGCCTTTGTCGTCGGAGGGCTTTCAGCCGATCAAACCTTAAAAGTTGCCAAGCTGGCCTCTACGAAATATTACGACAATTTGCCCACCAGCGGAAACGAGCAGGGACAAGCATTCCGTGATATTGAGCTGGAAAAAGCGTTGCTCGAGGCCAGTCAGCAATTTGGTATTGGTGCGCAATTTGGGGGTAAATATTTCGCTCATGATATTCGCGTCATTCGTCTGCCGCGTCACGGTGGCTCTTGCCCGATAGCTATGGCGCTCTCCTGTTCTGCCGATCGCAATATCAAAGCCAAAATTAACGAGCACGGTATCTGGCTGGAAAAACTCGAACACAATCCGGGGCAATATATTCCAGCCTCATTGCGGGAAGAAAATCACGCGCAACATGTACACCTGGATCTAAATCGTCCGTTGCGTGACGTGATGCAGGATCTCGCCAGATTACCGGTAGGTACCCGCGTGTCGTTAAGTGGTCCCATCGTAGTGGCGCGCGATATCGCCCACGCAAAAATAAAAGCGCGGCTGGATAGCGGCGAATCGATGCCGGATTACCTGAAGCATCATATTGTCTATTACGCTGGCCCGGCGAAAACACCGGAGAACATGGCCTGCGGTTCACTGGGTCCAACCACGGGCGGTCGAATGGACGGTTATGTCGAAACCTTCCAGGCGGCTGGCGGCAGTCTGGTGATGTTATCGAAAGGTAACCGCAGCCAGCAGGTCACCGATGCCTGTCACAAACATGGCGGCTTCAATCTGGGAAGTATTGGCGGTGCAGCTGCGTTACTGGCGCAAGAATATGTCAAAAGTCTGCGTTGCCTGGAATACCCGGAGCTGGGTATGGAGGCGGTGTGGATGATGGAAGTGGAAAATCTGCCCGCATTCATCCTGGTTGATGATAAAGGCAATAATTTCTTTAGCCAGTTTGAGCAGCAACACCGCTGCGCCAGTTGCCCTGCGGGACATTAAGGAAAATGAATGGAAGCGCGAATTTCAACTGAACGGCATGTGCAGCGCCAGCAGAAATTGAAGGAACAGGTCGATACGCGCGTCGCGGCGGCGATAGAGAAAAAAGGGATCTTGATTGTTTTCACCGGCAACGGCAAAGGGAAATCCACTGCCGCGTTTGGTACTGTAACGCGCGCGGTGGGCCATGGCAAAACGGTGGGGGTTGCGCAGTACATCAAGGGGCAATGGGACAACGGCGAATACAATCTTCTCCAGCCGCTGGGAGTGGAGTTTCATATTATGGGAACCGGTTTTACCTGGGAGACACAGAACCGGCAAGCGGATATCGATGCGGCGAAAGAGGTCTGGTCGGAAAGCAAACGGATGCTGGCTGACAAGCGTTACGACTTAGTGGTGCTTGATGAGCTCACCTATATGCTGGCTTACCATTATCTGGATACAGAAGAAGTGATCACTTCTCTGCAAAACCGTCCGGCACAACAAAGTGTCATTGTCACCGGACGCGGTTGCCACAGTCAGATATTAAAAATGGCGGATACGGTAAGTGAAATCCGCCCCGTCAAACATGCTTTTGATAACGGCATTCAGGCCCAGCCGGGGATCGACTGGTAATAACTGCGCCTGGCATCCCGCCAGGCGCAGGTTTTACATCTCCTGCGGTACGACCGATTTCGCCAGCAACCATTCACGAAATTGCTGCAAGTGCGGAGAGTCAGACTTCTCTTCCTGCCACGTCATAATAAAACGATTACCGGTACGAATAGGCACATCACAGGGAATCACCATATCGCCACTATCCAAATCATGTTGAATAGCGAACCGTGGTAACAGCGCCACGCCGAGATTAGAGCGCACGGCGGCAATCAGCATTGAAAGCAAATCGAAACGTGGTCCGTTATTGACCAGCGGACTGCTAACGCCAGATAAAGCAAACCACTCTTCCCAGCCAGTAATACGGGTGCTTTGATGCAGAAGTGGTAACTCAGTAAGCAGTTCTGCCACTGACAGTTTTTGATCGGACATTGCAAGCAAACTGCCGCTGCATACCGGCAAAATCTCCTCTTCAAAGAGATATTCTACTTCCGCCCAGGGCGCGCAAAAATTTTCGCGCATAATGACAGCATCGTACTCCCGATTAAGAAAATCGCCGTTATTAGCTAAAGAATGAATATTAACAATAATATCGGGATGTAACTTTGTGAATTCATGTAAATTTGGGATTAACCAGTGGGTACTAAAAGTAGGATTAACGGCAAGTTCAATAACCTGAACCGTAGGCTGCCATGTCATAATCGTATTGGTATCGCGCTCCAGCTTATTTAATGTTTCTTTTACTATCCCCAGGTAATACTTCCCTGCATCATTAAGAAAAATGCGTTTTTTAGAGTGTGAAAATAACGGAGTATGTAAAAATTCCTCCAGCGCACTTACTTGTCTGAATACAGCACTTTGGGTTAACGCTAACTCCTCTGCCGCTCTGGTATAACTTTCATGTCGTGCGACGACCTCAAAAGTCACCAGCAGCTCCGTTTTAGGTATTTTTCCTCGCATAATGCCGTCCCTTAAAAATAGTTTAAACTATCAAAAATACATTACTTATTACGAAGTAATGGTAACCAAAACAGCAATAAATAATTTATAAGAATCATGATTAACATTTATAACCCAGTAAGCCTGGCGTGACAATTATCTTAATCAGATAATAATAATCCGAAAAGCACAGCACCTTTCGGATT
>NZ_JABWMS020000088.1:0-12073 GCF_013369155.2 Escherichia sp. 94.0001
CTACATAAGTGTTTAAGCATTACTACATTGATTGTTCTTAAAGATAAGACCAACATAACGACACACCAGAGAATATCTGTTTACATTCTATGATTATTTGGGACATATGATGTTCAATGGTTAACTAAAAGCGTCAGACATAATATATACAATAATATTATGTCAGTTGCTTGTATTATACATTTTAATGATTTAAGGACAAATAATGAGTAAGTTTGCCAAAACAGCCATTGCTGCCGCAATGGTGATGGGCGCAGTTGTCTCCGCGTCAGCATTTGCTGCAGGCAACAACGGTACTGCACGTTTCTACGGCACCATTGAAGACTCCCCGTGCTCTATCGTTCCAGACGATCACAAACTGGAAGTGGATTTAGGTAACATCGGTGCCGAAGTACTGAAAAACAACGGGACTACCACGCCGAAAGATTTTCAGATTCGTTTGCAGGACTGCGTATTTGATACCCAAACGAACATGGAAACGACGTTCACCGGTAACGTTTCTACGGGAAACGAGAATTACTACACTATTTTTAATACCGATACAGGTGCTGCGTTTAACAATGTAAGCCTGGCGATTGGTGATAAGCAAGGTACTTCCTATAAAAGCGGTGCTGGCATTAAACAGGCGATCGTAAATGACTCAGCAACCAATAAAGGCAAACCTAAACAGACTCTGAACTTCAAAGCCTGGTTAGTCGGTGCGACGGGTACGCCTGACCTGGGTGGTTTTGAAGCGAATACCACTTTCCAGATTACCTATCTCTAAGGTAATTCACCCCCATAGCATCTCGCTATGGGGGATTTTGGCGAGTTTTTGGACTTATTATAATAATCACGGATGAATACGTGTATGCCTGACCATTCCCTTTTCCGCTTACGGGCGCTTCCCTGGTGCGTTGCCGTGGCCATCTCTGGATGCCATATCAATGCCTGGGCTGATGAAGATATTCAGTTTGATTCCCGTTTTCTGGAATTAAAAGGCGACACGAAAATCGATCTAAAACGCTTTTCAAGCCAGGGTTATGTTGAACCGGGTAAATACAGTTTACAGGTTGAGGTGAATAAACAGCCATTACCCGGTGAATATGATATTTACTGGTATGCAACAGAAAATGATGCCAATAAGACTTACGCCTGCCTGTCGCCAGACCTGGTGGCACTGCTTGGTTTCAAAGAAGACATTGCGAAAAATTTGCAATGGGTTCACGACGGTAAATGCCTCAAGCCAGGCCAATTTGACGGTCTGGAAATGCGCGCTGACTTAAGCCAGTCCGCACTCCTTATCAGTTTGCCGCAGGCTTATCTTGAATACAGCGATGTCGACTGGGACCCTCCCTCGCGCTGGGATGATGGCATCTCAGGTTTAATTGCCGATTACAGCATCAACGCCCAAACCCGACACGAAGAAAATGGCGGTGATGACAGCAACGATATCAGTGGCAACGGTACGGTTGGCGTTAACCTCGGGCCGTGGCGCTTGCGAGCCGACTGGCAGAGCGATTATCAGCATACCCGCAGTAATGATGAAGAGACGGAAGACAGCACCGAAAGAAACTGGGACTGGAGCCGTTACTACGCCTGGCGCGCGTTACCGAGTCTGAAAGCCAAGCTGGCACTCGGTGAAGATTACCTCGATTCCGATATTTTCGATGGCTTTAACTACATCGGCGGTAGTATCAGTACTGACGATCAAATGCTGCCGCCGAATCTGCGCGGCTATGCTCCGGATATTTCCGGCGTGGCCCATACGGCGGCGAAAGTCACCGTTAGCCAGGCCGGGCGCGTAATCTATGAAACCCAGGTGCCAGCCGGGCCATTCCGTATCCAGGATCTCGCCGATTTTAGCTCTGGTACGCTGCATGTGCGCATTGAAGAGGTGAACGGTCAGGTGCAGGAGTATGACATCAGCACCGCCTCCATGCCGTTCCTGACTCGCCCGGGCCAGGTGCGCTACAAAATTATGATGGGGCGACCACAGGAGTGGGGGCACCATGTGCAAGGCGGGTTCTTTTCCGGTGGCGAAGCGTCCTGGGGGATAGCAAACGGCTGGTCACTGTATGGCGGGGCGCTTGGCGATGAAAATTACCAGTCAGCCGCGCTTGGGATTGGTCGCGATCTTTCCGTTTTCGGTGCGATGGCCTTTGATATCACCCACTCGCATACCCGACTTGACGATTCGACCGCTTACGGAAAAAGCACGCTCGACGGTAACTCTTTCAGAGTCAGTTACTCCAAAGACTTTGATGAACTCAACAGCCGCGTCACCTTCGCCGGATACCGCTTCTCGGAAGAGAACTATATGACCATGAGCGAGTATCTGGACGCAAATGACAGCGCAATGGTTCGCTCTGGCAATGATAAAGAGATGTACACCGCCACCTATAACCAGAACTTCAGGGATGCCGGTGTTTCTGTTTACCTGAACTATACGCGCCACACCTACTGGGATCGTGATGAACAGACCAACTACAACGTAATGCTCTCCCACTATTTCAATATGGGCGGCATTCGGAACATGAGTATCTCTCTGACCGGTTATCGCTACGAGTATGACGATAGCGCTGACAAAGGCGTCTACATCTCCTTAAGTATGCCGTGGGGCGATAGCAGCGTTGTGAGTTACAACGGCAACTACGGCAGCGGTTCAGACAGCAGCCAGGTAGGGTATTTCAGTCGTATCGATGACGCCAGTCATTATCAGATAAACGTGGGCAACAGTGAAAATCACTCCAGCGTGGATGGTTATTACAGCCGTGACGGCTCAATGGCCCATGTGGATCTCAATGCCAACTACCATGAAGGGCAGTACACCTCTGCCGGGTTGTCGCTACAGGGCGGCGCTACGCTCACGGCTCACGGTGGCGCGTTGCACCGTACTCAAAATATGGGCGGTACGCGACTGCTGATAGACGCTGACGGTGTCGCGGACGTACCGGTCGAAGGAAATGGTGCAGCGGTGTACACCAATATGTTTGGTAAAGCTGTCGTTGCCGACGTCAATAACTACTACCGTAACCAGGCCACGATTGACCTGACCAGACTGCCAGAAGACGCCGAAGCCACGCAGTCAGTGGTGCAGGCGACGCTTACCGAAGGCGCTATTGGCTACCGTCAATTTGCGGTCATCAGTGGGCAAAAGGCGATGGCTGTCCTGCGCATGAGTGATGGCAGTTACCCGCCATTTGGTGCGGAAGTGAGAAACGAACATGACCAGCAGGTCGGCCTGGTTGATGATGACGGCAACGTCTATCTGGCCGGGGTAAAAGCGGGCGAACACATGCGTGTCTCGTGGAATGGCGAACCTCACTGTGAGATCTCACTGCCAGACCCGCTGCCCGCCGACCTGTTCAACGGCCTGTTACTGCAGTGCAAGCAACAAGGCACGGTGATGCCTGCGGCTCCGGCAGAGATTAAACCGATGATTCAGGAACAAACGCAGCAGGTCACACCTGGCGCGGAACCCATGGCTATTTCAGCAAACCAATAACGTGATTAAGGATTGATCCATGTATACATTGACTCGCTCTGCAACACGCGCTGCCCCTGCGTTGGCGCTGCTGGTGGCGGCCGCCAGTTTTACCACCCACGCATCGGTGACGCCCGACCGTACACGCCTGGTCTTCAATGAAGGCGACAAATCTATTAGCGTCACGTTGCGCAATAACGACCCGAAGCAGCCCTACCTGGCACAAAGCTGGATGGAGGACGAAAAGGGTAACAAAATCAGCTCGCCACTTACGGTACTGCCGCCGGTACAGCGTATTGATGCGATGATGAATGGTCAGGTAAAAGTCCAGGGAATGCCGGATATCAACAAGTTACCTGCCGATCGTGAGAGCATGTTCTACTTTAACGTGCGTGAAATCCCGCCAAAATCGAACAAACCTAATACGCTGCAAATTGCCCTGCAAACGCGTATCAAATTGTTCTGGCGACCAAAGGCACTGGCAAAAATTAACATGAGAGACCCGTGGCAGCACAAGGTGACGTTAACCCGCAATGGTCAGGCGTTCACCGTCAATAACCCCACGCCCTATTACGTGATTATCAGCAATGCCAGCACACAGAAAAATGGTAATCCGGCGGCTGGGTTTACGCCGCTGGTCATGCCGCCGAAATCGTCCGCACCGTTGAATGTGAAGATGGACACTGTGCCGGTGCTGACTTACGTCAACGACTACGGCGCGCGATTGTCGCTGAACTTTAAATGCACTGGCAATAATTGCCAGGTGGATGCAGAGCAAAGCCGCAAAGGCTGATGCCGGGAGAGTCTTATGAAATACACGTTTCTGGTGGGAACGGGCATTTTTCTCCTGAGCGGTTGGCTGATGGGGAACCTTGCCGTCGCAGGGCAAAGTAAACAGGTGTCATTGTCTTTGCGCGTTCTGGTGGATGGGCCACCGCCCTGTTCCGTAAAGGGGAGCAATGTGCAATTTGGCGAAGTCTACATTAGCAAAATCAATGGCACGAATTACCGCACCACGCAGCCGTTTTATACCCTGAACTGTAGTAGCAGGGCTTCAGGTATTGATGATCTGCGGATGCAGCTTAAAGGCACTACCACCGTGATTAACGGGGAAACTGTCATTGCGACCGAAATACCCGGCCTGGGCATTCGCATTGAAAATGGTGCTGATAACTCTCTGTTCAGAGTGGGTGAAGGTAACTGGTCTGATTTTAATGTTAACCAGTTGCCCAATCTCAAAGCGGTGCCGGTAAAACAGAGTGGAGCGCAGCTTACGCCTGCGGAATTTAACGCCAGTATGACGATGGTGGTGGATTACCAATGAAAAAACGCTTGTTACTTTTACTCTGCACCTGCGGTGGCGTTGCGCTGGCGTCTGACGATGACATCACCTTCCACGGTACGCTGGTGGCACCGCCTGCCTGTGCTATCAGCGATGGAAAGACCCTCGAAGTGGAATTTCGCGATCTCATTATCGATAGTATCAACGGAGACTATGGTCGCAAGGAAGTGGTATATGGCCTGAGCTGTGACTCTGACACGCGCGATCCCGAGTGGAATATGACACTCACCTGGACGGGTACGCAGACCGCCTACAATGACTCGGCTATCGAAACAGACGTTCCCGGCTTTGGTATTGAGCTTCAGCACGATGGTCAGCCTTTTAAGCTGAATACTCCGCTTACTATTAACGCCACCGATTTTACCCAAAAGCCGAAGCTGGAAGCCGTGCCAGTGAAGTCAGCCGATGCGGTGCTGAGTGATACCACGTTTTCAGCCTATGCAACATTGCGGGTGGATTATCAATGAAGACAGAACGTATTTGTTCGCTCGGCTATGGGCTGTTAGCGGGCCTGCTGTTGATCGGCAGCACGCGTGCCCTGGCCGTGGACAACAACCTGCATTTTTACGGCAATTTAATTAGCCGCTCTTGTACGCTGGTGGTTGAGAGCGGAAATCTGGCCGAAGTCCATTTTCCGACTATCAGTCGTCGGGATCTTATGGCTGCGGGGGAGTCTGCGCACGTGCCGGTGGTGTTTAAGCTGAAAGATTGTAAGGGGCCTGCGAGTTATCAGGTCCAGGTGACCCTTACCGGTACGGAAGACAGTGAACAGCCCGGTTTCCTGGCGCTGGATACCACATCAACCGCGCAGGGCGTCGGGATTGGGATGGAGACAACTGACGGTGTACGGGTGGCGATTAACGACCCAACCGGGGCGAAATTCACGCTTAGCGATGGCAGTAATGACATTAATTTCAGGGCCTGGTTACAGGCGAAAAGCGGTCGGGAAGTGACGATGGGTGATTTTACCGCCAACCTGACGGCAACCTTCGAGTATATATAATATGAAAAAATGGATGATTTGTTTCGCAAGTCTGATATTACTTGCTCTCAGTTTAGGAACCCCAAAGAGCTATGCGGGTGATAAGCTCTACAGCTCAAACTTTCCCTCGACAGAAATATATTATGCAACAAATAACATCAGTATGCTGGGCACTTTATATTTCTATGTTACGGTATTAACGCCAAAAGAAGTAGCTTATGGTCAATATGATTCAGGCGCAAGAAGAGGTGACACTCTCAAAGTCATATCCTGGACCGGCTCTGGTCCGGCACCAAAGATAGTGCTGACTGACTTTGGCAATACAGCCACCTCAAATTGCCCAGGTATCAATACGTCTATATATAAATGTGGATTTATGAATTTTAGTATCACGGTATCATCTGATGATTATGGCTGCCCATGGATTGCCTCTTTTTATTCAGTTTCACAGGCTAATGGATATAGTGCATATACAAGTCCAACAGTGAGTCGTACTGTTTGTCCAACAATTCCAGTATCTTCCTATGATATCTCCTGGAGTGATAGTTATGTTAGCCATTCTAAAACGTTGCAATTACAATCCAATGGTTCAACCATCACAACAACGCTTTCGACCTATCTGATGGAAAGTGGCAATCTCTGCGATGGCAGTAATTTTGATGCCAGAGGAGCATACTGTCGTGCAGTTTCAGATTTATTAACGTTTACCTCTTATGGTTGCGATAATGCAGAGGTGACAGTCACACCGACACGTAAACCGTTAACGGATAGAAAACTCCACGACATTGTGGTGAAGGTGAATACCAGTAGTCGGCAACCGATTGATTCTACGTGCCGTTTCCAGTATGTCTTAAATGAATTGTAATGTTAATCTTTCACCGACCAGTTAGCTGGTCGGTGAAAGTGCATGTTGATAATGATGTCAGGGCAACTCAGGCGGCAACCACTCTTCCACTTCAATCAACACTAATAAAGCTGCATCACCGCCGTACTCTTTCGGTGCCTGGTGAAACGCCATCACATGCGGATGTTGCGCCAGCCACAGCGGTGTTTGCTGCTTCAAAATATGCTTACCATGACCATGCATCACGCAAGCGCAAAACACATGTTCACGACGGCAGGCGGCAATCAGAGCCCCAAGTTCCTGCTTAGCTTGCAACTGCGTCAAACCGTGTAAATCTAAAAACAACTCCGGCGAATAATCGCCGCGGCGCAGTTTCTTCGCTTCAAAGTGGCTGACATCCGGACGGACATATTTCACCGGACCTTCGGTATTCAATAACGGTTGAAACTCATCGGAGAAATAATGGCTGGCATCGGCCTGTTCCTGAATTAACCGCTTGACCGGTACTTCGCTAATTTTTTTACGCAGCGGCCGATGGACAATGGTGTCCTGCTTTATCTGGCGGGTTCCCGCCATCAACTGGCGGAACAGCGCCTGGTCCTCCTCGCTAAGTGATGATTTCTTTTTCATTTACATCTCTCATTTCTAATTTTCCTACAGTTTACCCGACTCGTCGTCTAATCGATCGTTTTAAACGTATTTTTCCTCACTCACCGCGCGTGAATGCTGATTTATCGTCATCTTCATGGCAAACTAGCCGCCGAAATTAATGCGACCATGCCCTGGAGGAATACGTGGATAAAATTTTCGTTGATGAAGCAGTAAATGAGCTGCAAACCATTCAGGACATGTTGCGCTGGTCGGTGAGCCGCTTCAGCGCGGCAAATATCTGGTACGGCCACGGCACCGATAACCCGTGGGATGAAGCCGTACAACTGGTGCTGCCATCGCTCTACCTGCCGCTGGATATTCCGGAAGATATGCGCACCGCGCGTCTGACTTCCAGCGAAAAACATCGTATTGTTGAACGCGTGATCCGCCGCGTCAACGAACGCATTCCGGTGGCCTACCTGACCAACAAAGCCTGGTTCTGCGGCCATGAATTTTACGTCGATGAACGTGTGCTGGTGCCGCGCTCGCCGATTGGTGAACTTATCAACAATAAATTTGCCGGACTCATCAGCAAGCAACCGCAACACATTTTAGATATGTGCACCGGAAGCGGCTGTATTGCGATTGCCTGCGCTTATGCCTTCCCGGAAGCAGAAGTCGACGCGGTAGACATCTCTCCTGACGCGCTGGCGGTTGCTGAACAGAACATCGAAGAACATGGTCTGATCCACAACGTCATTCCGATTCGTTCCGATCTGTTCCGGGACTTGCCGAAAGTGCAGTACGACCTGATCGTCACTAACCCGCCGTACGTTGATGCGGAAGATATGTCCGACCTGCCAAATGAATACCGTCACGAGCCGGAACTGGGTCTGGCATCTGGTACTGATGGCCTGAAACTGACGCGTCGTATTCTCGGTAATGCGGCAGATTACCTTGCTGATGATGGCGTGCTGATTTGTGAAGTCGGCAACAGCATGGTACATCTTATGGAACAATATCCGGATGTTCCGTTCACCTGGCTGGAGTTTGATAACGGCGGTGATGGTGTGTTTATGCTCACCAAAGAGCAGCTTATTGCTGCACGAGAACATTTCGCGATTTATAAAGATTAAGTAAACACGCAAACACAACAATAACGGAGCCGTGATGGCTGGAAACACAATTGGACAACTCTTTCGCGTAACCACCTTCGGCGAATCGCACGGGCTGGCGCTCGGCTGCATCGTCGATGGTGTTCCGCCAGGTATTCCGCTGACGGAAGCGGACCTGCAACACGATCTCGACCGTCGTCGCCCTGGGACATCGCGCTATACCACCCAGCGTCGTGAGCCGGATCAGGTCAAAATTCTCTCCGGTGTTTTTGAAGGCGTTACTACCGGCACCAGCATTGGTTTGTTGATCGAAAACACTGACCAGCGTTCTCAGGATTACAGCGCAATTAAAGACGTTTTCCGTCCAGGCCATGCCGATTACACCTACGAACAAAAATATGGCCTGCGCGATTATCGCGGCGGCGGTCGTTCTTCCGCTCGCGAAACCGCCATGCGCGTTGCAGCAGGGGCGATTGCCAAAAAATATCTCGCTGAGAAATTTGGTATTGAAATTCGCGGCTGTCTGACCCAAATGGGCGACATTCCGCTGGAAATCAAAGACTGGTCTCAGGTCGAGCAAAATCCATTCTTCTGCCCGGATCCGGACAAAATCGAAGCCTTAGATGAACTGATGCGCGCGCTGAAAAAAGAGGGCGACTCTATTGGCGCGAAAGTCACCGTGGTGGCCAGTGGCGTCCCTGCCGGACTTGGCGAGCCGGTCTTTGATCGCCTTGATGCTGATATCGCCCATGCGCTAATGAGCATTAACGCGGTGAAAGGTGTGGAAATTGGTGATGGTTTTGACGTGGTAGCGCTGCGTGGCAGCCAGAACCGTGACGAAATCATCAAAGACGGTTTCCAGAGCAACCATGCGGGCGGTATTCTCGGCGGCATCAGCAGCGGGCAGCAAATCATTGCCCATATGGCGCTGAAACCGACCTCCAGCATTACTGTGCCTGGACGCACCATTAACCGCTTTGGCGAAGAAGTTGAGATGATCACCAAAGGCCGTCACGATCCTTGTGTTGGGATCCGCGCGGTGCCGATCGCGGAAGCGATGCTAGCGATCGTTTTAATGGATCACCTGTTACGTCAACGGGCGCAAAATGCTGATGTGAAGACTGATATTCCACGCTGGTAAAAATGAACAAAACTGCGATTGCGCTGCTGGCCCTGCTTGCCAGTAGCGCCAGCCTGGCAGCGACGCCGTGGCAAAAAATAACCCAACCTGTGCCGGGTAGCGCACAATCGATAGGCAGTTTTTCTAATGGCTGTATCGTCGGTGCTGATACGCTGCCGATACAGTCCGAACATTATCAGGTCATGCGTACCGATCAGCGTCGCTATTTCGGGCACCCGGACCTGGTGATGTTTATCCAGCGTCTGAGTAGCCAGGTGAGCAATCTGGGTATGGGCACGGTGCTGATTGGCGATATGGGAATGCCTGCTGGTGGGCGTTTCAATGGCGGTCACGCCAGTCATCAGACCGGACTGGATGTGGACATCTTCCTGCAACTGCCGAAAAAACGCTGGACCTCCGCGCAACTCTTGCGCCCGCAAGCATTAGATTTGGTTTCCCGCGACGGTAAACACGTTGTCCCCACGCTGTGGAAGCCCGAAATTTTCAGCTTGATTAAACTCGCCGCGCAGGACAAAGACGTCACGCGCATTTTTGTTAATCCGGCGATTAAACAACAACTTTGCCTTGATGCGGGCACCGATCGCGACTGGTTACGCAAAGTGCGGCCCTGGTTCCAGCATCGCGCCCATATGCATGTACGATTACGTTGTCCTGCCGATAGCCTGGAGTGTGAAGATCAACCTTTACCGCCACCGGGCGATGGTTGCGGGGCAGAACTGCAAAGCTGGTTTGAACCACCAAAACCGGGACCAACAAAGCCTGAGAAGAAGACACCGCCTCCGTTGCCGCCTTCCTGCCAGGCGCTACTGGATGAGCACGTGATCTAATGGAAACGTTTAATAGCCTGTTTATGGTTTCCCCGCTATTACTGGGACTCCTCTTTTTTGTCGCCATACTGGCGGGATTTATCGACTCTATTGCCGGGGGCGGTGGGCTACTCACCATTCCGGCATTAATGGCGGCGGGGATGTCTCCGGCTAACGCGCTGGCAACCAATAAACTGCAAGCCTGCGGTGGTTCTATTTCTGCCACTATCTATTTTATTCGCCGCAAAGTGGTTAGCTTAAGCGATCAGAAACTTAATATCGCCATGACCTTTATCGGCTCAATGAGCGGCGCTTTGCTGGTACAGTACGTTCAGGCTGATGTCTTGCGGCAGATTTTGCCCATTCTGGTGATTTGTATTGGTCTTTATTTCTTACTGATGCCCAAACTGGGAGAAGAAGATCGCCAGCGTCGGATGTATGGACTGCCATTTGCGCTGGTAGCAGGGGGCTGCGTTGGTTTTTACGATGGATTCTTTGGCCCGGCTGCCGGATCGTTTTACGCGTTAGCCTTCGTTACGCTGTGCGGCTTTAACCTCGCCAAAGCCACGGCCCACGCCAAATTACTCAACGCAACGTCTAATATCGGCGGTTTGCTGCTGTTTATTCTCGGCGGCAAAGTGATTTGGGCGACAGGATTTGTGATGCTGGTGGGGCAGTTCCTCGGCGCGCGCATGGGGTCAAGACTGGTGTTGAGCAAAGGACAAAAGCTGATTCGCCCGATGATTGTTATTGTCTCGGCGGTGATGAGTGCCAAATTACTTTATGATAGCCACGGACAGGAGATCCTCCACTGGTTGGGGATGAACTAATGAATAGTACACACCACTATGAGCAGTTGATTGAAATTTTTAATAGCTGCTTTGCCGATGAATTTAATACCCGTCTGATTAAAGGCGACGACGAACCGATCTATCTTCCTGCTGATGCGGAAGTACCGTATAACCGAATCGTCTTTGCTCACGGCTTTTATGCCAGCGCAATTCATGAGATTTCGCACTGGTGTATTGCCGGGAAAGCGCGCCGTGAGCTGGTTGATTTCGGCTACTGGTATTGTCCGGACGGACGCGATGCCCAAACGCAAGGCCAGTTTGAAGCTGTTGAAGTGAAGCCGCAGGCGCTGGACTGGTTGTTCTGTGTGGCGGCGGGATATCCGTTTAATGTCAGTTGCGACAATCTGGAAGGGGATTTCGAACCGGACCGCGTGGTATTTCAACGGCGGGTACATGCACAGGTGATGGATTATCTGGCAAACGGTATTCCCGAGCGTCCGGCACGCTTCATTAAAGCACTACAAAATTATTATCACACGCCGGAACTTACGGCGGAACAGTTCCCGTGGCCGGAAGCGCTCAACTGAAGCCTGCGCCACGTTTTACAATGAGGAAAGAAGATGATCGCGGAGTTTGAATCACGCATTCTGGCATTAATCGACGGTATGGTTGACCATGCCAGTGATGATGAGTTGTTTGCCAGTGGGTATTTGCGTGGCCACCTGACATTAGCCATCGCAGAACTGGAAAGTGGTGATGACCACTCCGCCCAGGCGGTACATACGACCGTTAGCCAGAGTCTGGAAAAAGCCATTGGTGCCGGTGAGTTGTCGCCGCGAGACCAGGCGCTGGTGACCGATATGTGGGAAAATCTGTTTCAACAGGCGTCACAGCAGTAAGTTGTTGGCGTCTGGAGCGTCATGCCTGATGCGACGCTTATCGCGTCTTATCAGGCCTACAGGTTTCACGTAGGTCGGATAAGGCGTTCACGCCGC
>NZ_JABWMS020000089.1:0-11984 GCF_013369155.2 Escherichia sp. 94.0001
TGAATGACACACCGTTTGCCGATGAACGTGTGATTGAGCAGCATATTGAGGCAGGTATTTCACTGTGTGATGCGGTGAACTTTCTCGTTGAAAAATACGCCCTGGTACGTACCGACCAGCCGGGATTCAGCGCCTGTACCCGCTCTCAGTTAATAAACAGCATCGATATCCTCCGGGCTCGCCGGGCAACAGGCCTGATGACCCGCGACAATTACATAACGGTAAATAACATTACCCTGGGGAAGCATCCGGAGGCAAAACGATGAAACTGGCCCTGACGCTGGAAGCTGACAGCGTTAACGTACAGGCACTGAACATGGGGCGAATTGTCGTTGACGTCGATGGTGTTAATCTCGCTGAACTGATTAACATGGTCTGCGATAACGGTCACTCCCTTCGTGTTGTTGATGAATCTGACCGGAGCACAACTGACAGCATGCCACCCTCCGCTGCCCTGAGCGGTATACGCTGCAGCACCGCACATATCACGGAAACAGACAACGCCTGGCTGTACTCGCTGTCACACCAGACTAATGACGACGGCGAATCAGAATGGATTCATTTTACAGGCAGCGGCTATCTGTTACGTACCGATGCATGGTCGTACCCGGTTCTGCGGCTTAAACGCCTGGGGCTGTCAAAAACGTTCCGCCGTCTGGTTGTCACACTTACCCGACGTTATGGCGTCAGTCTCATTCATCTGGATGCCAGCGCTGAATGCCTGCCGGGTTTACCCACTTTCGACTGGTAACCAGAAACAACATGAAATCATTAACCACGGAAACAGCGCTGGATATTCTGATTGCGTGGCTGCAGGACAATATCGACTGCGAATCGGGAATTATCTTTGACAACGATGAGGATAAAACGGATTCGGCAGCACTGCTGCCCTGCATTGAACAGGCCAGGGAAGATATCCGTACACTGCGCCAGTTGCAGCTTCTGCACCAGAACCGGTGACTCTCACTCACCAGACTTCATTCCACTGACGCCAGCCTGAATACGGCTGGCGTTTTCGTTTATAAACCAAAAGGAAAAATGATGATGTCAGATACCACACTCTCCCGCCCGGAGGTGGTCAGCGGGCATACGGACGTTATCTATTCCACCTCAGTCTGCCACATTCTGGCTGTACGAAAGAGTACACTGTTGCCAATCGACACAATTATCCGGCATCAAGTGAGCGATATCAGTTAACCGATATAGATGGGGAAGATGCTTTTATCCGGATTGGATCTATCGCGATGGTGCGAGTACCACTTGATGCAATGGAGCCTGTCGAGGCAGATGACGAGTAACAGAGCTCGGTATCTCAATCAGGACCTGATTGTCCTGGTTCGATGCCGAAAACCAGTGATTTTTCGTGTTGGTATCTGTGTTGGTATAGGATGGTGTTGTTTATTATTAACAATTTTAAATCATGAGGTTAAATCGCATGTTTGAGTCCGGCCTTCGCACCAAAAGTATGTAAATAGACCTCAACTGAGGTCTTTTTTTATGCCTGAAATCCGCGCCACACAAATCTTTTCCACTGTTTTTTTCAACTAACGTCAACCTGGTTCAATCCATATTAAATCCCTTAAGAATACCGAACCAAGTATGTACGCGTTTATCTATTAAGGATTTAGCTCTTTCAGAAAATCTAATCCATCCTCCAGGCACAATATTTATTGCGATCGCGCTCGCATCGTGGACAATGTTTAATCATAAGTAATATTTACATCAATGAAATCAATGATTTCTATTATGTCACGGAATGAGAAATGGACAGCAATACATTGGGATTCACTTCATACTGGCGCAACTCCCTAGCTGACGCCGAATCTGGCAAAGGAACGTTTTCACGTAAAGATACAGAATCATTCATTCGGTGGATAAATATCACCGCAGGGCAGTTGGATGACGAAACTATTCGGGCATTTTTTGACGGTGAAGGGGAGTCTGTAAAAAACGTTGAAGTCGTGTTACGGCCCCAGGTGTGGAACCGCATTGTAAAGCATGGCAAAGAGCAAACGGCAGGTGCACCCGCAATTATTACGCCACTGGTTACCTCCGCTCTTCTTAATAGGGAAGGTTTTTTGTTTCCTGCCGCTTCAGCCACTATTCCCCGCGATCTGCTTGAACCTCTCCCTTCCGGTCATTTTTCTATTGGTGAATTGGTGCAATATGACAAATACAAAACTACGCATAACACAGCCACCATTAATGAAGGTCAACCAGAACATTACGAAGAAACTGACGAAGAGAAAGCGGAACGCCATGCCAGGTATCGTCAGCATTGGCAAAATTATCTTCAACAGTCAGATAACCTTTTAAGAAACGTCGCTGGAAATTGGGTCGCTACATCTGAGCCATACGAACGGGCTGGATACGGTTATATTGTTAAAGCTAGCCAGCATGTAGGGGCCAGTGTTCATATCCTGCCTTTGTATGACCATCTGCTGATGAGCCAGGTTAAGGTTCCTCTATTAACGCGTTTTGCCTCAAATGAAATGGTTCCACTAGAGCCACTTCTCGCTAAGAATGCTATGTTCTGCGAACGTCTGGGGCATTCCGGCGATAAGTTTCCGCTGGCAGTGGCGCAGCGCGATGCCCTGAGCCATTATCTGACTCAACAGCAGGGGGATATGCTCGCTGTTAACGGTCCTCCGGGAACGGGTAAAACTACGCTGGTGCTTTCTATTATCGCCACCGAATGGACTAGAGCCGCACTTAATCAAGCTGAACCTGCTGTAATTATTGCCACATCAACTAACAATCAGGCCGTCACCAATATTATTGAAGCCTTTGGAAAAGATTTCTCTACTGGTTTTGGCGTAATGGCTGGTCGTTGGTTGCCGGAGGTAATAAGCTATGGCGCTTATTTTCCGTCTTAAAGCCGTCAGGTTGAGGCTGCGAAGAAATACCAGACTGAAGATTTTTTTAACCACGTTGAATCCCAGGAATATCTGGAAAAAGCCCGGGCATTTTACCTTGAAAAAGCGGAGGTGGCGTTTGGAGCTGGAGAGTGCAATTCACCAGAGCATGTAGTGACGCTTTTGCATGAACGTTTAACTTCACAGTTTATTCAACTTCAGCAAATCGAACCCGCATGGCGCAGGCTTAATGATATCCGCCATGAACAGCGAGCCATCAGTGAGAATCTCGACCAGTATCTTCAGGACGAAAACACACGTCTTCTCAATATTGGCAATGAAATTTCATTTTTAACCAGAGGTAAAAAGCAGTGGCAGCAATACCGTGCTGATGAGTCGCTAGTGTATGCGGTTTTGTCATGGCTTCCTGCTGTTCGTACTAAACGCCATTACCAGATTAACCTCTTCCTGGACTCTACGTTTGGCACAAGAATGACATCGTTCCAGGGAAATTATCCCGAAGATATTGATGAATTTATTGATAGTTTGATTGCTAAAACGCAAAAGGAGCAGGATGAGTGCCAACAGAACATCAACTATGCGAATGATATAGCCCGACGCGAAATAGAAGCTGCAAAACAATGGCGTGAGTTGACTTATGCTTTGGGTTACAGAGGTGACGATGAATTGAATCTTTCAGGAGCGGATGAACTTGCCGATACTCAGATTCGTTTTCCAGCGTTCTTGGTAGCGACCCATTATTGGGAGGGGCGTTGGCTGATTGATATGGCAGCTATAGATAATTTGCAAAAAGAAAAAGGAATTACCGGGATAACTATCGCCGAGGCTCGTTGGCTAAGAAGAATGAAACTTACTCCTTGTGTGGTGATGACCTGCTACATGTTGCCTTACCATATGAACAGAAGAAAATCTTTTGGTGGCGATAGAACATCGGATAATAATTATTTATATAACTTTGCTGATTTACTGATTGTCGATGAAGCCGGGCAGGTACTTCCGGAGGTTGCTGCAGCTTCCTTTGCATTGGCGAAGAAAGCGCTGGTGATTGGCGATACGGAGCAAATAGCTCCAATCTGGAATTGTCTACCCGTCACTGATATGGGCAATATGCTTGAGGAGAATATTATTTCTGGTGGCACTCAGGAAGAGTTAATAAATACATATACTCACGTGTGTGGGTCTGGAAAAAGTGCAGCATCTGGCAGCGTAATGCAGGTAGCCCAGTTTAACTCTCACTACCAGTATGATCCCAAGTTCGAGCGCGGAATGTATCTGTATGAGCATCGTCGCTGTTTCAATAACATCATCGGCTACTGTAACTCACTTTGCTATCACGGTAAGTTGCAGCCTAAAAGAGGGATGGAAAAAGGGACGATTTTCCCCGCAATGGGATATTTACATATTGATGGTAGAGGCATGAAGCCAAATGGGGGGAGCCGTTATAACCCTCTTGAAGCTGAAACAATAGCAGCATGGCTGGTGGCACATAAGGATGATATAGAGCGCCATTATGGGGAACCACTGTACAAAGTTGTTGGTGTTGTGACGCCATTTTCGGCGCAGGTTAATGCTATCAAAACGTCATTGCGTAAGCTGGAAATTAATGGCAAAGACGAGGAGGGTTCACTGACAGTGGGGACTGTGCACTCCTTGCAGGGGGCGGAAAGGGCGATTGTTCTCTTTTCTCCAGTCTACTCAAAACATGAAGATGGCAGGTTTCTTGATAGCAACAGCAGTATCCTCAATGTTGCTGTCTCACGCGCTAAAGATAGTTTTCTGGTATTTGGCGATATGGACCTTATCGAGATGCAGCCCGCATTTTCGCCGCGAGGGTTATTGGCAAAATATCTCTTTTCTTCAGATAATAATGCGTTGCAATTTGAGTTTCATAAACGACAGGATTTAATTTCCGCACATACACAAATTTCAACGCTGCATGGCGTGGAGCAGCATGATGAATTTTTGAACAAGACTCTTGCCGGAGCTCAAAAGAAAATAACGATTATTTCCCCTTGGTTATCCTGGCAAAAAATGGAGCAAACGGGATTTCTGGCATCAATGGCTTTGGCCCGTTCCCGGGGCATTGATATTACTGTGGTGACGGATAAAAACTGCAATATAGCGCATGTCGATGATGATAAGCGTCAGGAGAAAAAACATCTGCTGAATGATGCTGTTGAAAAGCTCAATAAGATGGGTATCGCTACGAAATTGGTTAATCGTGTCCACAGCAAAATTGTGATTGAGGATGAAGAACTGCTGTGTGTCGGATCTTTTAACTGGTTCAGTGCTGCACGGGAAGATAAGTATCAACGATACGATACGTCTTTGGTGTACCGTGGCGAAAGCGTAAAAAATGAAATAAAGGCAATATATAGCAGTCTGGATCAACGTCAGCTTTAAATGTGATGAGCCGTTCATGATACAGGAGTAGTAAAGGGCATATTTTACCAATGTTAAGGCGACTTTGCGTTTTATTGCGAGTCGCCTTTCCTGATTATAAATCTTATTGTTTACCTAATCATTTTCCTTTGCATAATGCGCCTGGGATTAATGGCGGGTGCTTTTGGGAATGAAAGAAAATGCAAGCAATAATATAATGATGGCCTAATTTCTTTGAACATCATTAAGCATATTATCATCGTCTATTTGCCAGAATCCGTCGCCTTATAATCGCCAGAACGGCATATCAGGTCGGTACTGTGAACGCTGTGGTCCAAAACGTTCCAGTAAACTGTGCAGAGATTCGTAGATTTCCGAGCCATAATCGAAAAGGCGCGGATGTCTATTAAGGCATCCGGCTAATCTGTAAGCAATAACAACGGTTTATGCGGTGCGCGTTTTTCACCCTTGTGCCAGATTATTATATTGGCAATTGCCTGCTGTTCGAGCCTGCAAGTGAAGAGATATTACCTTGATCTCATTTGTTTTTTGTTGCCTGTTTTGGGAACGGACAAGGACATCCCCCATGAATAAACTCCCCGCTCACCTTTCGCTCCAAAACTGCAAAATTGCTTCTACAAATCTGTCAGAAATAATCCCCCGACGGGCTGCTGAGCTGAAATGACTGCTTCGCAGTGACGTCGTCCAGTTCTCCGCTGACCGGTACGCTGAACCGTAATATCCCGTGCTTAAATCGTCTGGATCTTCATCAGGCGCGTTCGTCAGTCCTCTTGCACCTTGTTGCTGGAAGTCGACGAAAATAATATTGGCTAAAACATTATTTTGATAATTGCCATAAATAGCTTCATACGCATGAGGGAAATTTTCTTTCCAGTACCAGGTGGTATCGCCGCAAAACCACGGCGCGTCAGTAATTTTATTAAGCTGAGAATGGTATTGTTTTAGATCCCTACGAAAGGCTTTAACCATATGATTAAAGTGTTGAGGGTGTGACGCGTAGTCACTGGTCATTAGGTCAAATTCGCCTTGCATCCAGCATACGCCGAGGAATTTGTTCTGCGGATTTTTTGCCAGTGCGGCTCGCGCTCTGCTGACTAAATCCTGGTATAGCGGAGTATCCGTTCCCCAACGACAAGCATCATGGCTGGCTCCGTGCCGTTCTGAATATGTCCCTTCGCTGCCCGCGGTAAAAGCCGATCCGCCACGGCAACACGGAACGATGAGAACCCCTGCATTATCAGGAATAAAGGGCAGTAATTTCCGTGCAATATGCAGTGCCTGGCCAACGGTGCCGTACTGTGTTTGATGATTCGTTGCCAGAGGATGGTGATAACCCTGCATATCCTGAACATCGTGTGGGCAGTGAGTCAGTGGAATAATGTCGTTAAAGTGACATGAGGGGCCTCCGGGATGCGTATGCGCGAATCTCGCTAATTGTTTAATCCTGGGATGAGGCGCATCTTCCCTGTCCGGTAATGGCAGTCCTTCGCCATACGCCATGGCATTAGACTGACCGGCAACGGTAAGAACATAGTAATAATCGGGCGATATTATTGCGTTCATATAATTTTCGCGTAATTGAAATGGCAAATTGATAGCAGAGCCCCTTTACTGGGGCCCTGAAGCATTAGTTTTGTACTGTGACTTTATTATCCTTCACAGAGATCAAAACTGAATCCGTCACCGCTTTGCCGCCTGCAGTTTCACCGCCAATAATTAATAAACTATTATTCCAGGGCAATGATACTCCGTAGGCCCGACCTTGCGATAATTCGCCCGATTTATCCCATTTCCCGTTATGCCAAAGATGAATATCAGCGCTATATGATTTTTTCAGGCCTTCATGCGCATAGTTCTTACCGTTCTGATAATTTTCCCGCGACCCCTTGAATCCGGCCCCCCCGGCAAATATAAGAGAGTCATTGCTTATCCCCGCAAAACCGCCAGCGACGCCATCTGGTGATGAGACGGGAGCAAGCTTATTCCATTTTAAATTATTACCGGTGAAATCAAGTTCAAATACGGCATCCGTTCGCAATCCTGGTTTGGCTTCGCCATTAATAAGCCAGGTTTTATCGCCTTTATTCACAACCGCCGCACCAGCCGTTCCGTACCAGGGAGATTCGCCAGCGTAACTCCATTGCTGTGTTGAGGGATCAAAAGACAACAGAAACTTATTGAAGAAATAATCTTCTGCTTTTTTGTCAAAATAGTGGGCGTTGATTTTCTCTATAGCGGTTGGATCTTTTCCAGCTTCGTTGAGATCTTCAAAATAGCCATTGAAGATATTCTGGTTAACACCGCCAGTAACATAAGCCTTGCCGTTGTGTACAAAAGTCACATGGCCCGCCATGCCCATCGGTGCGTGCGACATCAATTTAACCCAGCTATTGGTTTTGGGGTTGTATTTGTGTACGTCATTAAATACCTGAGTCAAGCCCTCGCTGTTTTTGCCAATGCCGCCAAACACATACAGATTGCCATCAATAAATGCAGAGGTTGCTTGATCTCTCGGTCCACCAGGGAATGCAGCTAACGCTATCCATTTTTTATCTTTGGCCTGTGTATCCAGCTTGTACCATGCTGTACCTGCGCTACCTAAACCAATGTAGACAGTGTCGTTATCAATTGCTCCGGTACCACTTTTAAAAGGCACCGGAGTTTGCGGTAATACAGACGCGTTTGCGGCAAATGAAGCCATCATGATAGCAAGCGCCGTTATTGTTTTATTCATTGTGACTGTCTCCTGTCTACTACAGTTTAAATGACACACCAATGCGATAACTGTTTTCCGATAAATTATCTCTGCCGTTGTAAACACCCTGACGGTCAAGGTAGTCATATTCTATGTATGGCGTAATATCGGGCGTCATATGGTATTGTAGAACAAATGCATTTTCTGTCGCCCATTTCTTGTGGTTTGCATAGCGATAATCGTTCTGTTTGCTGTATAGCGTCGTTTGCCATGCGAAGGTGAAATCACTATTAATATGGTAAGTGACATATCCATCCCAACGATGAACGTTATCACGAGACATATCACCGGATAAGTCTTGTTGTCGGTAAGCTTTCCAGTCGTAACGATAGCGAATGCCAAAATTAAGATCTTTTGTCGCGTCCCAGGACAGTTTTACGTAGGGTCCGTAGCGTGTGCCGTTGCTGCTAAAATGCGTTAACATTCCCGGGCGCACCGTCCATTGATCATCAAGTTTAATCGCGTAATTAACTTCAACCTGAACATCATTGAGTGCGGCATTTTCCTTTTTATTATCATGAATGGTATTCCAGGTATTACTTTCCATGCTTGCCCACCATCCATTTTGCCATCCCTCACTGACTTTGAGTCGAGTCTCATAGGCGTGGCTTCCACTACGATATCCACCACGTACGTCCAGTGTCGCAGCTTGAGAAATTAATGGTGACGAAAAGCACAGTAATAATACGCCAGAAAGTATTTTAGCCTTTTTCATAAATTTCACTCATTTGTAGGATACAGAAAGCAATACAAAGCCCGCATAAACAATTAGCATTTATGTTGTGTAATATTTTTTGCCAGGCTTATAGTGTCTTTGGTAACGGGTAGCTGTATTTTATATTTTTGTATAAGGTCTCCTGTGAAAATTCTCTCTCCACATTATTTAAATAAACAAAGAGCCAGATTAAATACCTGAGTATAAAATCTCTTCTGATGTTTAATTGATTTGTATGTTCGTAAGCGATATCACTTACTCAATCCATTTTATCCAGAGTCATAAAATAGAGTGTCTGTTGATCTCATTTTCATATTCCTTTCAGACTGAAGTGCGTTTTCATCACCCGATGAGAAAGAACTGAAGTGATGTTTGCCATAGATTGCGAGATGCCCTGTCTCATTGACTTCGTGGTGCACCTTTATACCTGTTATACCAGATCGAAAATCACACAATCCATACAACAAAACCAGAATTGCCATTCGCGTCACAAAATATGTCGATCTTTTTCTAAGAAGAAGATGCCATGTGAAGCTAAACGAACACTTGTGGAGGCCTTCTCAAACCAAAGTTTTTTGTTTAATTACCTGTTTTATATTGAATTTATTTAGAGTCTAAACAAGGGAAGATTTGCAAGCTAACTCAGTGAGCGTGGTGAAAATAAGTGTTTACCCGCCATCAGGCTGAGCATAATTCTCATCATGAAATATGTTTCCAGGTTTGTGGCTTGTAACTGGTCATTTCTGAAGTCGATCAGGAGAGGCTTGTTGATGTTCAGTACGCATTGGTGTTTTCAGGATGATGCTTCACTTAGTTTGTTTGCCGTATCGCCCGGCGAATAGCTGTGATTGAAGAAGGTTTAAGACGTAGTGACCAAAGCCATATTTACCAATGAATGTAGATGAAAAAGCGTCGCCTGCTTTCCCCCATATCTCCATGATAAAAAGGAATATAACAATCTCATGGCGTGAGTTGACGAACCAGACAGGAATAATCGCTAGGGACCTAAGAATTAGCATGATAATAGACGCTAAGAAATTACTGCGTTCCATGAAATAGCCATTTTGTGGCAAATGCAGTTGACTAATAATGTCATATGTGAGACGGCTAGTTGAACGAATATTAAATTTTGCTGAATTTTTTATGTTGATTTTACTTGTTACAGAACATATCACATGATATATAGATAAGATTAGTTGCATTAATGATGAGGGTTATTATTAGATTCGTATCACATTGATAAATATATAAAGGTACATAGCATGCAAGAGCATGGCGTTTGTATGGCAAAGTTATTATAAGTAACTATCGCTACTCCATTTAAGTTCACTCAGAAGAACTGGTCCACTTACGTTAATTATTAAGCAAACGTTCGCTTTTATAAACATAATCAGGATTAAAATGTTGGATTATTGCTAACCCAGCACAGCTAGTGCGCGTCTGTAATTATAAGGGAAAACGATGAAGAATAAGGCTGATAACAAAAAAAGGAACTTCCTGACCCATAGTGAAATCGAGTCACTCCTTAAAGCAGCAAATACCGGGCCTCATGCAGCACGTAATTATTGTCTGACTTTGCTTTGTTTTATTCATGGTTTCCGGGCGAGTGAAATTTGCCGATTGAGGATTTCGGATATTGATCTTAAGGCAAAGTGTATCTATATCCATCGATTAAAAAAAGGCTTTTCAACAACGCACCCGCTATTGAACAAAGAAGTTCAGGCTTTAAAAAACTGGTTGAGTATCCGTACTTCGTATCCGCATGCTGAGAGCGAGTGGGTATTTTTATCACGTAAGGGGAACCCGCTTTCTCGGCAACAGTTTTACCATATTATCTCGACTTCTGGTGGTAATGCTGGGTTATCACTGGAGATTCATCCGCATATGTTACGCCATTCGTGTGGTTTTGCTTTGGCGAATATGGGAATAGATACACGACTTATCCAGGATTATCTTGGGCATCGCAATATTCGTCATACTGTCTGGTATACCGCCAGCAATGCAGGGCGTTTTTACGGCATCTGGGATAGAGCCAGAGGACGACAGCATCACGCAGTTTTATAGAGATAGATGAGATACCAGGGATGGTGTTAAAAAATACATTATTCTTACGATATATCAAAAATGATTAACCATTTATTAATTGATGTTATTGTAAGTGTGATTCTTAATTATCATAATAAACATTAAGTTAACCATATCCATACAAAATACAATGGTTTGTGTTCTTCAAAATAAATAAACAAAATCATTCATAAATTTACACATCACTCAAGTTCTCCTGTTTCTGCACTTTTTTCTTTATTTTTTAAGCAACTGGAAGTTAATCCGCTGCAATCTATTGTTATATTGAATCAAATCAATGAAAATAGATGTTGTCACATCAGTGATATTTTATTTTTGTATGATATTTAATGTAATTGACTGATAGCCACATAACTTCCTGTGTGGTTATCTTTTTATCTATTGGGCTAATTTTAACCGATTGAGGTTTCCTATAGGTATTCATTCAAATATATCTCAGTCAGGAGTACTACTATTGTGAGTAAACGTCGTTATCTTACCGGTAAAGAAGTGCAGGACATGATGCAGGCGGTTTGTTACGGGGCAACGGGAGCCAGAGATTATTGTCTAATTCTGTTGGCATATCGGCATGGGATGCGTATTAGTGAACTGCTTGATCTGCATTATCAGGATCTTGACCTTAACGAAGGTCGAATAAATATTCGCCGACTGAAGAACGGATTTTCTACCGTTCACCCGTTACGTTTTGATGAGCGTGAAGCTGTGGAGCGCTGGACCCAGGAACGTATTAACTGGAAAGGCGCTGACCAGACCGACGCCATATTTATTTCTCGCCGCGGGAGTCGACTTTCTCGCCAGCAGGCCTATCGCATTATTCGCGATGCCGGTATTGAAGCTGGAACCGTGACGCAGACTCATCCTCATATGTTAAGGCATGCTTGCGGTTATGAACTGGCGGAGCGTGGTGCAGATACCCGTTTAATTCAGGATTATCTCGGGCATCGAAATATTCGCCATACTGTGCGTTATACCGCCAGTAATGCTGCACGTTTTGCCGGATTATGGGAAAGAAATAATCTCATAAACGAAAAATTAAAAAGAGAAGATGCCTGATGTAACTTATTGATAATAATATGAAAAGATAAAGAAATATAAGACAATTGGGGCCAAACTGTCCATATCATAAAAAAGTTTTGTATTTGTTCTCAAG
>NZ_JABWMS020000008.1:0-136591 GCF_013369155.2 Escherichia sp. 94.0001
GTGCCTTAATGGTAAAGGAGATAACTAAACCTTAATAAATACATCAGTAAAATATCGCAACAATAATATATTTAAAAAAATTATATTATTCAACTTTATGGTGAGGATTACACAATGAGCAGTCCAAATATTCTCTTAACCCGTATTGATAACCGTCTGGTTCACGGTCAGGTTGGTGTGACCTGGACATCTACCATCGGTGCAAATCTGCTGGTAGTCGTGGATGATGTTGTCGCTAACGATGATATTCAACAAAAATTAATGGGTATTACCGCGGAAACCTACGGCTTTGGCATTCGTTTCTTTACTATCGAAAAAACCATTAACGTCATCGGCAAAGCTGCACCGCATCAGAAGATCTTCCTGATTTGCCGTACGCCACAAACGGTACGTAAATTGATAGAAGGTGGCATTGACCTGAAAGATGTCAACGTCGGCAATATGCATTTCTCGGAAGGTAAAAAGCAAATCAGCAGTAAAGTTTATATCGACGATCAAGATCTCGCGGACTTACGCTTTATTAAACAACGCGGTGTGAATATTTTTATTCAGGACGTCCCCGGCGATCAAAAAGAACAAATCCCTGACTAAATTCAAAAATCGCCTTAATACTGGTTTGAGGTAATAAAAATGCATGAAATAACCCTAATTCAGGGATTATCCCTGGCGGCGTTAGTTTTCGTTCTGGGGATTGATTTTTGGCTGGAAGCCTTATTTTTATTCCGCCCGATAATCGTTTGTACCCTTACAGGTGCTATTCTCGGTGATATTCAGACTGGCTTAATTACCGGTGGCCTAACAGAACTGGCTTTCGCCGGATTAACCCCCGCAGGTGGTGTACAGCCGCCCAACCCAATTATGGCGGGTCTGATGACTACCGTCATTGCGTGGTCTACTGGCGTCGATGCCAAAACGGCAATTGGCCTTGGTCTGCCGTTTAGTTTGTTAATGCAGTACGTCATTCTGTTCTTCTATTCGGCATTCTCATTATTTATGACCAAAGCCGATAAATGTGCGAAAGAGGCGGATACAGCAGCGTTTTCCCGACTTAACTGGACAACGATGCTCATCGTCGCTTCAGCGTATGCGGTGATTGCTTTCCTCTGTACTTACCTGGCGCAAGGGGCGATGCAGGCGCTGGTGAAAGCGATGCCCGCCTGGCTGACCCACGGCTTTGAAGTGGCTGGCGGCATTCTGCCTGCCGTTGGTTTTGGCCTGCTGCTGCGCGTGATGTTCAAAGCGCAATATATCCCTTACCTGATCGCCGGTTTCTTGTTTGTTTGCTACATCCAGGTCAGCAACCTGTTGCCAGTTGCCGTACTGGGTGCAGGCTTTGCGGTGTATGAGTTTTTCAATGCGAAATCCCGGCAGCAAGCGCAACCGCAGCCCGTTGCCAGTAAAAATGAAGAAGAGGACTACAGCAATGGGATCTGAAATCAGTAAAAAAGATATCACCCGTCTGGGCTTTCGTTCGTCACTCCTGCAAGCGAGCTTTAACTACGAAAGGATGCAGGCGGGCGGTTTTACCTGGGCGATGTTGCCGCTCCTGAAAAAGATTTATAAGGACGACAAACCGGGCCTAAGCGCGGCGATGAAAGATAACCTCGAATTTATTAATACTCACCCGAATCTGGTCGGATTCCTGATGGGGTTATTAATTTCGATGGAAGAAAAAGGAGAAAACCGCGACACCATTAAAGGCCTCAAAGTGGCGCTATTTGGCCCAATCGCCGGGATTGGTGATGCGATTTTCTGGTTTACTTTGTTGCCGATTATGGCGGGGATTTGCTCATCGTTTGCCAGTCAGGGAAACCTGCTGGGGCCGATTCTATTTTTCGCCGTTTACCTGCTTATCTTTTTCCTGCGCGTCGGCTGGACCCACGTCGGTTATTCAGTCGGCGTGAAGGCGATCGATAAAGTGCGAGAGAACTCGCAGATGATTGCTCGTTCGGCAACCATCCTCGGGATCACGGTAATCGGCGGGCTGATCGCTTCGTATGTGCATATTAACGTGGTGACATCGTTTGCCATCGACAGTACCCACAGCGTCGCGCTGCAGCAGGATTTCTTCGATAAAGTCTTCCCGAACATTTTACCGATGGCCTACACCCTGTTGATGTATTACTTCCTGCGGGTGAAAAAAGCGCATCCGGTGCTGTTAATCGGCGTGACTTTTGTGCTCTCTATTGTTTGTTCCGCATTCGGCATTTTGTAAATGGAACGAGGCACTGCGTCTGGTGGTGCCTCTTTACTAAAGGAATTTCATCCTGTGCAAACCCTTCAACAAGTTGAAAACTATACGGCGTTAAGTGAACGTGCCAGCGAATATTTATTGGCCGTGATCCGTAGCAAACCGGATGCCGTGATTTGCCTGGCGACCGGAGCCACGCCATTACTGACGTATCATTATCTGGTAGAAAAAATCCACCAGCAGCAGGTTGATGCCAGCCAGCTCACCTTCGTGAAGCTCGACGAATGGGTGGATCTGCCATTAACGATGCCTGGCACCTGCGAAACTTTCCTTCAACAGCATATCGTGCAGCCGCTGGGGCTACGTGAAGACCAGCTCATCAGCTTTCGCTCCGAAGAGATAAATGAGACAGAGTGCGAACGGGTAACGAACCTGATTGCGCGCAAAGGCGGTCTGGATTTATGCGTTCTCGGATTGGGGAAAAACGGTCATCTTGGGCTGAACGAACCGGGAGAAAGCCTGCAACCGGCCTGCCATATCAGTCAACTTGATGCCAGAACACAGCAACATGAGATGTTAAAAACCGCGGGTCGCCCCGTGACTCGTGGGATCACCTTAGGCCTGAAGGATATTCTCAATACCCGCGAAGTTTTGCTACTGGTGACTGGCGAAGGAAAGCAGGATGCGACAGAACGTTTTCTCACGGCTAAAGTCTCTACCGCTATCCCGGCTTCGTTTTTATGGCTGCATAACTATTTCACATGCATGATTGATGAGATGTGTCGTCGTTAAATCGCCCGGTGTAGGCGTTGCAGCTCTATTCTTGCTGCGACGCCTGTAATCACTCCCCCTGCTGTTCCAGCGCATACTTATACAGCGCGTTTTTTTTCACGCCGTGAATCTCTGCCGCCAGCGCCGCCGCTTTCTTCAGCGGAAGCTCAGCCTGTAACAACGCCAGCGTGCGCAGGGCATCGGCGGGTAAGTCTTCTTCCTGCGCTTTATGGCCTTCAACAATCAGCACCATTTCGCCTTTGCGACGGTTTTCATCTTCTTTTACCCACGCCAGCAGCTCGCCAACGGGCGCGCCGTGAATGGTTTCCCAGGTTTTGGTGAGCTCACGCGCCAGCACCACGTAACGGGACTCACCCAGCACAGCAACGATATCTTCCAGGCTATCTAACAGACGGTGGGTGGATTCATAAAAAATCAGCGTGCGCGGCTCCGCTTCAATGGCTTTTAGCGCATCACGGCGGCCTTTTGATTTGGCAGGTAAAAAGCCTTCATAACAAAAACGATCGGATGGTAAACCCGCAGCACTTAATGCAGTGATAGCAGCACACGGCCCCGGTAGTGGCACCACGCGAATCCCCGCTTCTCGGCAGGTACGCACCAGATGATAGCCGGGATCGTTAATTAGTGGCGTTCCGGCATCGGACACCAGCGCAATGTTTTGCCCCTCTTGCAGCTTCGCCAGTAACGTTTCGGCTTTCTGTTGTTCGTTATGGTCGTGCAAGGCGAACAACCTGGCGTTAATTCCAAAATGTTGCAGCAGTAAACCGGTATGACGCGTATCCTCGGCGGCAATCAGATCAACGGCCTGTAAAACCTCCAACGCACGCTGGGTGATATCTGCCAGATTGCCGATTGGCGTCGGTACAATGTAAAGCTGGCCCTGAGAATTATCCGCCGATTGGTGTTGTTTCATTGTGTCGTCCGTATTGCCGATTTAATATTGAGCATTGCGTAAAAAAATATCACTGGATACATTATGGTACCCTCAACATTTTCTCGTTTGAAAGCCGCGCGTTGTCTGCCTGTTGTTCTGGCAGCCCTGATTTTCGCCGGTTGTGGCACCCATACTCCCGATCAGTCCACTGCCTATATGCAGGGCACGGCGCAGGCTGATTCTGCCTTTTATCTTCAGCAGATGCAGCAAAGCGCTGATGATACCAGGATCAACTGGCAATTACTCGCCATTCGTGCACTGGTGAAAGAAGGTAAAACCGGGCAGGCGGTGGAGCTGTTTAACCAACTGCCGCAGGAACTGAACGATTACCAGCGTCGCGAGAAAACTCTTCTGGCAGTAGAAATTAAGCTGGCGCAGAAAGATTTTGCTGGCGCACAAACCCTGCTGGCGAAAATCACACCTGCCGATTTAGATCAAAACCAGCAGGCGCGTTACTGGCAGGCAAAAATCGATGCCAGTCAGGGGCGTCCTTCCATTGATTTACTGCGCGCCTTAATTGCTCAGGAACCCCTGCTCGGCGCGAAAGAAAAGCAACAGAATATTGATGCTACATGGCAGGCACTCTCCTCCATGACTCAGGACCAGGCGAATACGCTGGTGATCAACGCCGACGAAAATATTCTGCAAGGCTGGCTTGATCTGCAGCGCGTCTGGTTTGATAACCGTAACGATCCCGACATGATGAAAGCTGGGATCGCCGACTGGCAGAAACGTTATCCGAACAACCCGGGCGCGAAAATGCTGCCAACGCAGTTGGTTAACGTAAAAGCGTTTAAACCCGCATCGACCAACAAAATCGCCCTGCTGTTGCCACTGAATGGCCAGGCAGCGGTATTTGGCCGCACTATTCAGCAAGGCTTTGAAGCGGCGAAAAATATCGGCACTCAGCCAGTGGCGGCACAGGCAACTGCCGCACCAATCGCAGACGTTGCAGAACAACCCCAGCAGCAAACTGTTGACGGCGTTGCCAGCCCGGCACAAGCCTCGGTTAGCGATCTGACAGGCGAAGAAACCGCGGCTCAACCAGTGCCTGTAAGCGCCCCGGCGGCAAACACTGCGGCGGTAAGCGCCCCCGCGAATCCATCCGCAGAGCTGAAAATTTATGATACCTCATCACAACCGCTTAGCCAGATCCTCAACCAGGTTCAACAGGATGGCGCGAGTATTGTGGTCGGTCCGTTGCTGAAAAATAACGTTGAAGAGTTACTGAAAAGCAACACCCCGCTGAACGTGCTGGCACTGAACCAGCCGGAAAATATCGAAAACCGCGTCAATATTTGTTACTTCGCGCTTTCACCGGAAGACGAAGCGCGCGATGCAGCGCGTCATATTCGTGACCAGGGTAAACAAGCGCCACTGGTGCTGATCCCTCGCAGTTCGCTGGGCGATCGCGTAGCCAATGCGTTTGCGCAAGAGTGGCAGAAGCTGGGCGGCGGCACCGTTTTGCAACAAAAATTTGGTTCCACCAGCGAATTACGCGCGGGAGTTAACGGTGGTTCTGGTATCGCTTTAACCGGTAGCCCGATTACTCCCAGAGCGACAACCGATTCAGGCATAACGACCAACAATCCAATGCTGCAAACCACGCCAACCGATGACCAGTTCACCAATAATGGCGGTCGTGTCGATGCGGTGTACATTGTGGCAACGCCGGGTGAAATCGCTTTTATCAAACCGATGATCGCCATGCGTAACGGTAGCCAGAGTGGTGCAACGCTGTACGCCAGTTCCCGCAGCGCACAAGGCACCGCGGGTCCGGATTTCCGTCTGGAAATGGAAGGTTTGCAATATAGCGAAATCCCGATGCTGGCAGGCGGTAATCTGCCATTAATGCAGCAGGCGCTCAGTGCGGTGAATAACGATTATTCGCTGGCTCGCATGTATGCGATGGGCGTTGATGCCTGGTCGTTGGCAAATCATTTCTCACAGATGCGCCAGGTTCAGGGTTTCGAAATCAACGGTAATACCGGAAGTCTGACGGCTAACCCGGATTGCGTAATTAACAGGAAGTTATCATGGCTACAGTACCAACAAGGTCAGGTAGTCCCCGCCAGTTAACCACTAAACAGACCGGCGATGCGTGGGAAGCACAAGCGCGTCGCTGGCTGGAGAGCAAAGGACTGCGGTTTGTCGCCGCTAACGTGAACGAGCGTGGCGGCGAGATCGATCTGATAATGCGTGAAGGCAGGACCACCGTTTTTGTCGAGGTGCGTTACCGCCGCTCAGCCCTTTACGGTGGTGCGGCAGCCAGTGTGACCCGCAGCAAACAACACAAATTATTACAGACTGCCCGCTTGTGGCTCGCGCGTCATAATGGGAGTTTTGATACTGTGGATTGCCGGTTCGATGTGGTAGCCTTCACCGGGAATGAAGTTGAGTGGATTAAGGATGCCTTTAATGACCACTCATAATTAAGGTTTAAGGATTAGCGTGCAAGAACGAATTAAAGCTTGCTTCACTGAAAGCATTCAAACTCAAATTGCGGCAGCAGAGGCGCTTCCGGATGCCATCTCCCGTGCAGCCATGACGCTGGTTCAGTCTCTGCTCAATGGCAACAAAATCCTCTGTTGTGGTAATGGAACTTCCGCTGCCAATGCACAGCATTTTGCTGCCAGCATGATCAACCGATTCGAAACGGAGCGGCCCAGCTTACCTGCCATTGCACTAAATACTGATAATGTTGTCTTAACGGCGATTGCCAACGATCGCTTACATGACGAAGTGTATGCAAAACAAGTGCGGGCGCTGGGGCATGCGGGAGATGTGTTGTTAGCCATTTCCACCCGTGGCAACAGCCGCGATATCGTAAAAGCAGTAGAAGCTGCTGTTACGCGTGATATGACCATTGTGGCATTGACTGGCTATGACGGCGGTGAACTTGCAGGGTTGTTAGGGCCACAGGATGTGGAGATCCGCATTCCTTCGCATCGTAGTGCTCGCATTCAGGAAATGCATATGCTGACGGTAAATTGCTTGTGCGATCTGATCGATAACACGCTTTTCCCTCACCAGGATGTTTAAGGAGAATACATGAAGGCATTATCGCCAATCGCAGTCCTTATTTCCGCACTGCTGTTGCAAGGTTGCGTTGCTGCCGCCGTAGTGGGCACCGCGGCTGTGGGTACAAAAGCCGCAACTGACCCACGCAGTGTCGGCACCCAAGTGGACGATGGAACCCTGGAAGTGCGCGTGAACAGCGCATTGTCGAAAGACGAACAAATCAAGAAAGAAGCTCGCATTAATGTAACGGCCTATCAGGGCAAAGTGCTGCTGGTTGGGCAGTCACCAAACGCTGAACTTTCGGCTCGCGCTAAACAAATTGCGATGGGCGTAGACGGTGCCAACGAAGTGTATAACGAGATTCGTCAGGGCCAGCCGATTGGTCTGGGCGAAGCGTCTAACGATACGTGGATCACCACCAAAGTGCGTTCGCAGCTCTTAACCAGCGATCTGGTGAAATCCTCCAACGTGAAAGTGACCACTGAAAATGGTGAAGTGTTCCTGATGGGGCTGGTGACTGAACGTGAAGCGAAAGCGGCGGCAGATATTGCCAGCCGGGTAAGCGGCGTGAAGCGGGTAACCACGGCGTTTACGTTCATTAAATAACAACGCCTTGTAATGCCTGATGCGACGCTTGCCGCGTCTTATCAGGCCTGCAACGATGCAAACCGTAGGTCGGATAAGGCGCCTGCGCCGCATCCGACTGCCGTTGCCTGATGCGACGCTTGCCGCGTCTTATCAGGCCTACAACGATGCAAACCGTAGGTCGGATAAGGCGTTTACGCCGCATCCGACATGTTTTCCCTCAAATCAGAACAACAGCGCCAGCCCGCCGACAATCACACCAGACACCGCCACCATCGCCCCCGTCAGCCATAAGGCTTTCGCCGGGAACGCTTTACGTAACATTATCAGCGACGGCAAACTTACAGCAGGAAGCGTCATCAACAATGCCAGCGCCGGAGCGGTTCCCATACCTGCCAGCATCATCGTTTGTACAATCGGAATTTCTGCTGCCGTGGGAATGACAAACAAGCATCCCGCTACCGCCATCGCAATCACCCACATCAGGCTGTTATCGACAGCACCATCGGCATGGGGGAATAACCAGACGCGAGCGGCACCCAACGCCAGTACGGCAAGGATATATACCGGGATCGTACTCCAGAAAAGCGTCCATAGCGCCCTACCCCAGCGGCTAAAGAATCCGCCCTGCACTTCCGGCATGTCAATTTCGACCGGTGCCTGTGTTTGCGGTGTTTCACGCACCCATTTTTGTACCAGGGTCGCAATCAGCAACACCATCACCAGTCCCGCCACCAGACGAATCGCCGCAAAGCCCCAGCCGAGGACAAAACCCATAAACACCAGCGTCGCCGGGTTTAACAACGGATTCCCCATCCAGAATGCCAGCGCGCCCCCCATCGATACCTGTTGACGCCGCATCCCCGCCGCGACCGGAGCCGCACAGCAGGTACACATCATGCCCGGCAGCGAAAACAGCGTTCCCAGCAGCGTGCCGCGAAAGCGCGATTGCCCAAGCGTGCGTAGCAGCCAGTCACGAGGGATCAGCACCTGAATCAACGACCCGAGGATCACCCCTAGCACCGCCGCTTTCCATACCGCGAGGAAATAGACCATCGCGTAATCCAACGCCGCCTGCCACGGATTAGCATCCGCCTGTGAGAGTATTGATTTACCGATGTTGTGAGTTTCGGCGGCGGTAAACGCTTTGCCGTAGTAAGGTTGCCATTTCACATACCAGAGACCAGCAATGACAACGAGAAAGAAAAGCGCGGGTTTCCACCACTGAATGGGCGTTGCCGCCTGAGATGAAGACTGACCAGTCATAGCATTCCCCAGGAATTAGTTATGATAATTGAGCGCGTGAATATTACGCTCACTATCAATTCTTGGGAATAATTATTCAGCTCTTTTGCGTAATTCTGAAGAGCTTAAAATAGTCACACCTTCATGCTCAGGCCGCATCGCCTCTGCCAGCATGACCCGCGCCACGTCTCGCGCATCAATGGATTTCCAGTTACCCGGTAGCAGACGAAACAACGGTGCAAAAAGCGTTTCGTTCATCCGCTGCTTGCTGCGATCGCCCAGCAACATCGACGGACGGGCAATGGTCAGTTTCGGCCAGTTCTGGGCGATTAACGCTTCTTCCATCTCCCCTTTGACGCGGTTATAGAAAAACGGCGAGTGGGGATTGGCCCCCATAGCACTGACTACCAGCATATGCTGAGCACCCAGTCGCCGTCCGGTTAATGCGGTATCCACAACCAGCGTGTAATCGGCATGAATAAACGCTTCTTTGCTCCCCGCTTCCCGCCGCGTGGTGCCGAGACAACAAAACACAATGTCGATAGGATCAGTGACCTGTGCCAGCGCGTCGGTCAGTTGCGGATCATGGGGATTGAACACTCCTGGCATATCTCCCAACGGACGTCGCGTCGGTGCAGCAATAGCGTTAACTTTCGGTTCGTTAATCAACATCCGCAGCAGGTGACCGCCCACCAGCCCCGTTGCGCCTGTAATCAGTACCTGACTCATCTTCGCTCCTTTACAGAATTGTCTGCCTTGCGCTCCCCGGCTCATGCACCAGGCTTAATAGACCATGAGGTAATTATCCCCGATTGTGAGAAATTCGCCTCATCCAATGCAACAACGCGGAGGAAGCATGAGTAAGAAAATTGCCGTTTTAATCACTGATGAATTTGAGGATTCAGAATTTACTTCACCCGCAGACGAGTTCCGTAAAGCCGGACACGAAGTGATTACCATTGAAAAACAAGCGGGTAAAACGGTGAAAGGGAAAAAAGGAGAAGCCAGCGTGACCATCGATAAATCCATCGATGAAGTGACGCCAACCGAGTTTGATGCCCTGCTGCTACCGGGCGGTCATTCACCGGATTATCTGCGTGGCGACAACCGTTTTGTCACCTTTATCCGTGATTTTGTGAATAGCGGCAAACCGGTGTTTGCCATTTGCCACGGTCCGCAGCTGCTGATCAGCGCCGATGTGATTCGGGGACGCAAACTGACCGCGGTTAAACCGATTGTGATTGATGTTAAAAACGCGGGCGCGGAATTTTACGATCAGGAAGTCGTGGTCGATAAAGATCAGCTGGTTACCAGTCGGACACCGGACGATTTGCCCGCGTTTAACCGCGAGGCGTTACGCCTGCTCGGTGCCTGAGCTACGTAGCCAAATCATTTTTTTACCAAAGCCCAGCGTGTTGTCAGTGAATTTGATTTCATCAAGCCGGATTTCCCACACCGGCGCCGACAGCATTCTGGCAACCGGAAAGCGACGATTATACGCCTTGCGCGCAAGGTCGCTTTCCTCACCTTCCAGTCTGCGGATCTCACCTTTAAACTGCACGCCGCGAATTAACGCTACCGTTTTCGGCTGACCGTTTACCGTTCCAGCAACTGCCGCCTGCGGCCCACTCATCTGCGCGTGACGCGTTTTTTCCTCCGTCAAAATGTAGAAGGCAACTTTCTGTGCATCAAAAAGATAAAAGGCATTGGCGCACCACAATTCCCCTTCCTGCTGCACACACCAGGTGACAACATGTTGTTTTGCCAGCCAACGGCTGATGGCGGTGAGTGTTTCCATAGCTGTTCTCTTTTATACTGTGGGCCTGACCTTAACATGTGACGCAGACGATGACACCCTGGTTTCTTTACTTGATCCGTACCGCCGACAATAAGCTTTATACCGGGATCACCACGGATGTCGAACGCCGCTATCAGCAACATCAAAGCGGCAAAGGCGCAAAAGCACTGCGTGGGAAAGGTGAACTGACGCTGGCATTTTCCGCGCCAGTGGGCGACCGTTCGCTGGCACTACGGGCGGAATATCGCGTTAAACAACTGACCAAACGGCAAAAAGAACGTCTGGTAGCGGAAGGCGCAGGGTTTGCAGAACTGTTGAGCAGCCTGCAAACCCCAAAGATTAAAAGCGATTGAAGTGCTCGTGATACTCAACCAGACCGGTTACGCCGTTCAGCGCGTCATCCGCTAAACGATGTACCTGGAAGGCGCTTTCAGTGCCCGGCCAGCGACAACGCAGATCGTGATGCGCCGCCAGCTCAAAGCCGAAACGACTGTACAGCGCCGGATCGCCCAGCGTCACCACTGCGGCATAGCCGAACTCATTAAGCGAATCGAGTCCTTCATAGACCAGTTGGCGTGCCAGCCCCTGTCCACGGTATTTTTCATCTACCGCCAGCGGTGCCATGCCGACCCATTGTAGATCTTCGCCCTGCACATCAACCGGACTAAATGCCACATAGCCAATGACCTGACCTTCGTCATCTGTCGCCACCAGCCCCAGCGTCAGAAAGCCATCTTCACGCAGATCGTGAACCAGCTTCGCTTCCGCATCGCTTTCGAATGAACGACGCAGCAGGGCATCAATACCCGGCGCATCAATGGGAATTTCTACTCGAATTAGCATGGTTCACCTACCGATGTCTGTTTGGTTTCAGGCGCGGTTTTCATTCCCGCCTCAACAAAATCCGCCAGTTGCAGCAGCATCATGCGTAAGGCTTTCGGCATTTGCTCCAGTTCAATGGCGTCCATCAGGTTTTTCACATATAACCCCAGCTCCGTATCGCCTTCAATCACCAGCCGACGCTGGAAGAAGAGCGTGTCCGGATCCTGTTTACGCGCCGCAATCATCAGCAGATCGCTGGCGTCGGCACTAAAACTCACATCAGCTTGCGCGTTCTGGCTAACGACCAGTTTGCCATTCACCACCGAGGTAAACCATTGCAGGTCAATATCACGCACATGAATACTTAACCAGCGGCCTTCAAGAAACTCCAGCTCGCCATCATCCAGCGCCTGACGGAATTGCCAGCTTAAGACCTGCTCAAGAACCTGGCGTTTTAGCGCAAATGGCGTCAGTTTTACCGGTACACTCAACAGAGATGGCCCCAAATGCACAATACGGGAACGCAGTTTATCCAACACGAGTTTTACTCCCTGTTTCAACAATCATCCTATTTTGCCATATCAGAAAAATAACATAGCGGTATAAATCAACAATTCCATATGAAATTGCTGCTACCACCAATACAACTTTAACTGCCTTAAATCAAAAATTGTCGCAGCAAGGTTAACTAAAATCCCAGTTCGTTAACATTTTTGCGCTTTGATAGCGCAATCTTCAGGAAAAATTATGGAGCTGCTCTGCCCTGCCGGAAATCTCCCGGCGCTTAAGGCGGCCATCGAAAACGGCGCAGATGCTGTTTATATCGGGCTAAAAGATGATACCAATGCCCGTCACTTCGCCGGCCTTAACTTTACCGAGAAAAAATTGCAGGAAGCGGTGAGTTTTGTCCATCAACATCGCCGCAAACTTCACATCGCGATTAACACTTTTGCGCATCCGGACGGTTACGCCCGCTGGCAGCGCGCCGTGGATATGGCGGCGCAGTTGGGTGCCGATGCGCTGATTCTCGCCGACCTCGCCATGCTGGAGTACGCCGCCCAGCGATACCCGCATATTGAACGTCATGTGTCAGTGCAGGCTTCGGCAACCAATGAAGAGGCGATTCACTTTTATCATCGCCATTTTGACGTTGCCCGCGTGGTGCTGCCGCGCGTGTTGTCGATTCATCAGGTGAAACAACTGGCGCGGGTCACGCCTGTACCGCTGGAAGTGTTCGCTTTCGGCAGTCTGTGCATTATGTCGGAAGGTCGTTGCTATCTGTCGTCGTATCTGACGGGTGAGTCGCCCAACACCGTGGGGGCATGTTCTCCGGCCCGTTTCGTGCGCTGGCAGCAAACGCCGCAGGGGCTGGAATCTCGCCTGAACGAAGTGCTGATCGACCGTTATCAGGACGGCGAAAACGCAGGTTATCCGACGCTGTGTAAAGGGCGTTATCTGGTGGACGGCGAGCGCTATCACGCGCTGGAAGAACCAACCAGTCTCAATACCCTTGAGCTACTGCCGGAGTTAATGGCGGCGAATATCGCTTCGGTGAAAATTGAAGGCCGCCAGCGTAGCCCGGCGTATGTCAGCCAGGTGGCAAAAGTCTGGCGTCAGGCTATCGACCGTTGTAAGGCCGATTTGCAAAACTTCGTACCACAAAGCGCGTGGATGGAGACGCTCGGGGCGATGTCCGAAGGCACGCAAACCACCCTTGGCGCGTATCACCGTAAATGGCAGTGAGAAAAGCAATGAAATATTCCTTAGGGCCGGTGCTGTGGTACTGGCCAAAAGAGACGCTGGAAGATTTTTATCAGCAGGCCGCCGCCAGCAGCGCAGACGTGATTTATCTCGGTGAAGCGGTCTGTAGCAAACGCCGGGCAACCAAAGTTGGCGACTGGCTGGAGATGGCAAAATCGCTCGCCGGAAGTGGCAAGCAGATTGTGCTCTCCACGCTGGCGCTGGTGCAGGCATCCTCCGAACTGGGCGAACTGAAACGCTATGTTGAGAACGGTGAGTTTCTGATTGAAGCCAGCGATCTTGGCGTGGTGAATATGTGCGCTGAGCGCAAACTGCCGTTCGTCGCCGGACACGCGCTGAACTGCTACAACGCGGTGACGCTGAAAATATTGCTCAAACAGGGCATGATGCGCTGGTGTATGCCGGTGGAACTTTCCCGCGACTGGCTGGTGAATCTGCTTAATCAGTGCGATGAACTGGGCATTCGCAACCAGTTTGAAGTGGAAGTCTTGAGCTACGGTCATCTGCCGCTGGCCTACTCCGCCCGCTGCTTTACCGCGCGTTCGGAAGACCGCCCAAAAGATGAGTGTGAAACCTGCTGCATTAAGTATCCGAACGGGCGCAACGTGCTGTCGCAGGAAAACCAACAAGTGTTTGTGCTCAATGGCATTCAGACCATGAGCGGCTACGTGTACAACCTCGGTAACGAGCTGGCATCCATGCAGGGGCTGGTTGATGTGGTCCGCCTGTCACCGCAGGGTACTGACACTTTCGCGATGCTCGACGCCTTCCGCGCTAATGAAAATGGCGCTGCACCACTCCCGTTGACGGCAAACAGCGACTGTAACGGCTACTGGAGACGGCTGGCTGGGCTGGAACTGCAAGCCTAAGCAAATAGCTCACTTTGTTAACAACTTTAACTACCCTTTAATGCAGTATTAAAGATTAATCGGTAACAAAGTGAGCTGTTATGACTGATAAAACCATTGCGTTTTCGCTACTCGATCTGGCCCCCATCCCCGAAGGTTCTTCAGCGCGAGAAGCGTTCTCCCACTCTCTCGACCTCGCCCGTCTGGCTGAAAAGCGCGGCTATCATCGCTACTGGCTGGCGGAACACCACAATATGACCGGCATTGCCAGTGCTGCAACATCAGTATTGATTGGCTATCTGGCGGCAAATACCACCACGCTGCATCTGGGGTCTGGCGGCGTGATGTTACCAAACCACTCACCGTTGGTGATTGCCGAACAGTTCGGCACGCTCAATACGCTCTATCCGGGGCGAATCGATTTGGGGCTGGGTCGTGCGCCAGGTAGTGACCAACGGACAATGATGGCACTACGTCGCCATATGAGCGGCGATATTGATAATTTCCCCCGCGATGTCGCGGAGCTGGTGGACTGGTTTGACGCCCGCGATCCCAATCCGCATGTGCGCCCGGTACCAGGCTATGGCGAGAAAATCCCCGTGTGGTTGTTAGGCTCCAGCCTTTACAGTGCGCAACTGGCGGCGCAGCTTGGTCTGCCGTTTGCGTTTGCCTCACACTTCGCGCCGGATATGCTGTTCCAGGCGCTGCATCTTTATCGCAGTAACTTCAAACCGTCGGCGCGGCTGGAGAAACCGTACGCGATGGTGTGCATCAATATTATCGCCGCCGACAGCAACCGCGACGCCGAATTCCTGTTTACCTCGATGCAGCAAGCCTTTGTGAAGCTGCGCCGCGGTGAAACCGGGCAACTGCCGCCACCGATTCAAAATATGGATCAGTTCTGGTCACCGTCTGAGCAGTATGGCGTGCAGCAGGCGCTAAGTATGTCGCTGGTGGGTGATAAAGCGAAAGTGCGTCATGGTTTGCAGTCGATCCTGCGCGAAACCGACGCGGATGAGATTATGGTTAACGGGCAGATTTTCGATCACCAGGCGCGCCTGCATTCGTTTGAACTGGCGATGGATGTTAAGGAAGAGTTGTTGGGCTGATTTTATAACGCCGGTTTTCAACGTTGATGGTTGGCAATCGGCGATTTTTTTCAAAGTAATCATAGCCGGGCTTCAACATACGCCAGAAATTATATTCCGGCCATGCCTGCGCCTGGCGCATATTTTCGTCGTTCATCGCAAACGGGAAGATATGCACCGGCACGCTCTTCTGTCCGCTATTCAGCGCCTGCGCCACCCGTTGATAAATCTCTTCAATACCAGCATCGGTCATGGCATAGCAGCCCGCCGAAACGCAGTTTCCGTGAACCATAATGAAATCACCGGTGTAGCCGTTTGCCCGATCGTAAGCATTCGGGTAACCAATATTAAATGCCAGATGATAGCGGCTGTTTGGGTTAAGCAACCCTTTGTTGGTGGCATAAAAACCTTCCGGGCTTTTACCATCCCCCTGTTTGTGTTTTGGCCCTAAGCCACCAGACCACGCGCATATAGTCCAGGTTTTATAGAGTTCGTAAGGCTTGTTGTTGATGCTTGCCCACAGTTCCAGCTTATCTTCCGCTTTCAGAATGCGGATAATTAACTGGTCGCCGGGGCGAATGATTTTTAAAGACGATACGAAAGGTTTTTCAACGGGCAGGAAAAGATGTTCATCGTGCGGGGTGGGCCAGAAAATTTTTAAAATAAAAGCGATAAACAGGCTCAACAATACAATAGCGAGTAATCCTTTACACCCCATTTTCGTATTCCGCTTATTCTGATCCAGTTCAAGTATATATTTTCCTATGATAGGAAATAGATGAAAGGTCCAGTTCTGTACTTTTATAAAATAGTCATCGTTTTATCATCGCCAAACAGAGAAATGAACAAATCGACTTATTACCAGAGAAAATCATTATGAGTGAACCGGCTTCCTTTTTTCTTCATACACATATTACCGAGAGTAACCTCGAGAAGTTTTTCCATTCACCAGCAACAAATATCAAAGACCATGACGACTGGTTGCCATGGTTTATCGAGAAGCAGCGGTTGTACGGCGATCCTGCAAAAATGCTTAACAATCTTGCAGCTTGTAATTCTGGTGAAAGTGAAAAGAATATTTATGCCGAACATATCAACTTTAATAAAGAAACACAGATAGTCACGATGGATCATATATTTCTCTCAGAGAGCTATGAAATCTTCATGCCACTCATGGCCTGTGTGCGAGGCATCGAGAAATTTATTACGCCAGGGGAAAATAATTTTGCGCTAATTTATGATTACTGGTGGGGGTCGGAGATCGCCATCGCGCTCGAATTTGATTCCAATGGTAGCAGGATAACGGCAAATCCTGAGGAGAATAATTTAAAGATCGCCAATGCATTTTTCGATGAACATGGGGAAGCACTTGCCGAAGAACTTTATAATAAACAAGGATATATTTGATTACCTCGCGCGCACTATGGAATATTGCCGGATGAACACTGCTCATCCGGCTCGTTCAATTACTGATACACCGGCAGCAAATTAAAGCTCGATAAAATATGCACCAGTGCGTTGCCAACGCCAAACACCAGAATCAGTGCAATCATCGGCTTGCCGCCCCAGACACGGAATTTCGGGCTGCCAAAGCGTTTACGCGATGCGCGGGCCAACAGCGCCGGAACAATTGCCGCCCAGATGGTAGCCGCTAAGCCGGCATAACCAATGGCGTAGAGGAATCCATTCGGGAATAGCAGGCCACCGACGACAGGCGGGGCAAAGGTTAACAGTGCCGTTTTCAAGCGGCCCATAGCCGAGTCATCGAAACCAAACAGATCTGCCAGATAGTCAAACAGGCCCAGCGTTACGCCAAGAAACGAACTCGCTACCGCAAAGTTTGAGAACACGACCAGTAGCAGATCCAGACTACGGCTGTTCAGCACGCCGCTTAACGCCTGTACCAGCACATCAATATTACCGCCCTTCTCGGCGATGCCGATAAACTCCGGACGAGGGATGTTGCCCATCGTCGCCAGCAACCAGATGGTATACAGCGCCAGCGCCATCAGCGTACCGTAGACCAGGCATTTCACGATAGTTTTCGGATCTTTGCCGTAATACTTCATCAGGCTCGGCACGTTACCGTGATAACCAAATGAGGCCAGACAGAACGGCAGGGTCATCAACAGATACGGTGCATAAGACGCATTGCTTTCCGCGACGTTAAACAATGTCGCAGGCTGCACATGCCCCAGCAAACTGCCGAAAGTGAGGAAGAAGGTAATAACTTTCGCCCCCAGCACAATCGCCGTCATCCGGCTGACGGCTTTGGTGCTCAACCACACCACAAACGCCACCAGTAGCGCAAAACCAAAACCTGCCGCTCGTGCCGGAACATTCAGCGACATCTCCGCGAAGGTGTGATGCAGAATCGAACCGCTGGCAGAAATATAGGCATAGGTCAGGATATAGAGCACAAAGGCAATGGAAATGCCGTTGACCACGTTCCAGCCTTTGCCCAGCAAATCTTTGGTTATGGTGTCAAAACTCGAACCGATTCGGTAATTCAGGTTAGCTTCCAGAATCATCAAGCCGGAATGCAGCATACAAAACCAGGTAAAGATCAGCGCCGCCATTGACCAGAAGAACCACGCACCGGACATGACCACTGGCAGAGAAAACATCCCTGCGCCAATAATGGTGCCGCCGATAATCACCACGCCGCCAAGCAGCGACGGTGACGTTTGGGTGGTGGTTAGTGTTGCCATGTGGGCTTCTCTCCAGTGAAAAATAGTGCGACTACGTTGTTATGTATTGCACTGTACCAGTACACGAGTACAAAAGACAGAAAAAAAGCCCCGATGGTTAAAATCGGGGCTGTATATATTATTTTACAGATTGTGTTCGCTAATCAGCGATGATTACGCATCACCACCGAAACGACGACGACCGGTAGAGTCATCACGGCGCGGTGCGCGGCCTTCACGACGTTCGCCGCTAAAACGACGACCATCACCACGACCACCTTCACGGCGTTCACCGCTGAAGTTACGACCGCCTTCACGACGTTCGCCACCGAAACCACGACCACCGCCACGACGCTCACCACCAGTATGCGGCTGTGCATCGCCCAGCAACTGCATGTTCATCGGCTTGTTAAGAATGCGAGTACGCGTAAAGTGTTGCAGCACTTCACCCGGCATACCTTTCGGCAGTTCGATGGTGGAGTGAGAAGCAAACAGCTTGATATTACCGATGTAACGGCTGCTGATGTCGCCTTCGTTAGCAATCGCGCCAACGATATGACGAACTTCAACACCATCATCGCGGCCCACTTCAATACGGTACAGCTGCATATCGCCAACATCACGACGTTCACGACGCGGACGATCTTCACGGTCGCCACGCGGGCCACGGTCGTTACGATCGCGCGGACCACGGTCATCACGGTCACGGAATTCACGTTTCGGACGCATCGGCGCATCTGGCGGCACGATCAGAGTACGTTCACCCTGTGCCATTTTCAGCAGTGCGGCTGCCAGAGTTTCGAGATCCAGCTCTTCACCTTCTGCAGTCGGCTGAATTTTGCTCAGCAGTGCACGGTATTGATCCAGATCGCTGCTTTCCAGCTGCTGCTGTACTTTAGCGGCGAATTTTTCCAGACGGCGTTTGCCCAGCAGCTCTGCGTTCGGCAGTTCTACTTCCGGAATGGTCAGCTTCATAGTGCGTTCAATGTTGCGCAGCAGACGACGCTCGCGGTTCTCAACGAACAGCAGCGCACGACCAGCACGCCCCGCACGGCCGGTACGACCAATACGGTGAACGTAAGACTCAGAATCCATCGGGATATCGTAGTTAACTACCAGGCTGATACGCTCAACGTCCAGGCCACGGGCCGCAACGTCGGTCGCAATCAGGATATCCAGACGACCATCTTTCAGGCGTTCCAGCGTCTGCTCACGCAGCGCCTGGTTCATGTCACCGTTCAGTGCAGCGCTGTTGTAGCCGTTACGCTCAAGAGCTTCTGCCACTTCCAAAGTCGCGTTTTTAGTACGAACGAAGATAATCGCCGCATCAAAATCTTCCGCTTCCAGGAAACGTACCAGTGCTTCGTTTTTACGCATCCCCCACACAGTCCAGTAGCTCTGGCTGATGTCAGGACGGGTAGTCACGCTGGACTGAATGCGCACTTCCTGCGGCTCTTTCATAAAGCGGCGGGTAATACGACGAATCGCTTCCGGCATAGTTGCAGAGAACAGAGCGGTCTGATGACCTTCCGGGATCTGCGCCATAATGGTTTCAACGTCTTCGATGAAGCCCATGCGCAGCATTTCGTCAGCTTCATCCAGAACCAGACCGCTCAGTTTAGAGAGGTCCAGAGTGCCACGTTTCAGGTGGTCCAGCAGACGGCCTGGAGTACCGACAACGATCTGCGGCCCCTGACGCAGGGCGCGTAATTGCACGTCATAACGCTGGCCGCCGTACAGGGCAACCACGTTTACGCCGCGCATGTGTTTAGAGAAATCCGTCATTGCCTCAGCAACCTGTACCGCCAGTTCGCGGGTCGGTGCCAGCACCAGAATCTGTGGTGCTTTCAGCTCAGGATCAAGATTTTGCAGCAGAGGTAAAGAGAATGCTGCAGTTTTTCCGCTCCCCGTCTGGGCCATACCCAGAACGTCGCGGCCATTCAGCAGATGTGGAATACACTCTGCCTGAATTGGAGATGGTTTTTCGTAACCCAGATCGTTAAGGGCTTCAAGGATAGGAGCCTTCAGGCCCAGATCTGCAAAAGTGGTTTCGAATTCAGCCATGTAGTACGTGTGCCTCAAAATTAATGGCGGCCAGTCTACATAACTCATCATGAAATTGATCAGCAATTTTCATTGAAAAGTGTGAACCGGCTCAAAGTAGGTGTATTAACGAACAACAACGCCCTCACCCGTTAAGGTGATGGCAATCAAAAAAGATTACGGGCTGATGTGTACGTCAGCTATTGCTGGTCCGATTCTGCCAGGTCATCTTGGTCCTGGCCCAGGAGCGATAATTCCAACAATGCGTATCGGTGCTCAACAAAGTTATGAACGTTGTTGGCAACCGCCAGTTTGAACAGTGCCGTGGCGCTGTCCAAATCCCCCAGACTTAGGTAGTACTTACCTAAATAGAAGTTGGTTTCACTGAGATGCTCAGCGAGCGAGGTGTTATCCGTTGCGTCCGCCTTGAGCCTTTCCATTAACGTTTGTTCGCTAATGTTGCCCAGGTAGAACTCGACAATGTTCCATCCCCACTGCTCCTTATCCGATTTTTCGAAGTGCTGTTTTAACACTTCTTTAGCCTGCTTCTCATCGTGCTTCTGCTCGGCGAGATAAAGCCACAGACTACGGAAAGGATCATTGGGATCGTCTTGATAAAACGCCAGCAGATCATCTTGCGCTAACTTGTCACGACCGCCGTAATATAATGCGATCCCGCGATTCAAGTGCGCGTAGTTGTAAGTTGGATCAAGCTCAAGTACAGAATCAAACGCTTCATAGGCAGCATCAAAATTGCCTGCCTGCGTTAAATATATGCCTAAGTAATTGAATACTTCAGGCATATCCGGTCGGATTGCCAGCGCTTGCGAAAAATCGTTACGCGCTAATGCCCTCAGACCGAGACTATCATACAACACTCCGCGCTCATATAAAAGCTGTGCGCGTTCGTCATCGGTTAAAGCCCGACTGGCAAGGATTTGTTCCATACGTGCCAGAATCACTTCCTGCTGTAAAGTCGGTTGCAATGGTACCGCGAGGACTTCACTTTTACGCCAGGAAGTATTACTGCATCCTGCAAGCGTAAGTGCTGTCGCAACGAAACACCAGCGCAAAAAAGGCTTCATTTCCCACTCCCGAAGACCACGGTTGAATGAACGTCCTGTTCCCGGTTGCTAACAAGGCGTCCTGCCCGGTTAAAAGCCCCCCGCCGCAGCGGAGGGCAAATGGCAACCTTACTCGCCCTGTTCAGCAGCCGGAGCTTCCGGTGCTGCAGCAGGTTGAGACTGCTCAGTCGCTTCTTTAATGCTCAGACGGATACGGCCCTGGCGATCGACTTCCAGAACTTTCACCGGTACTTCCTGACCCATCTGCAGGTAGTCGGTCACTTTCTCAACACGCTTGTCGGCGATTTGAGAGATGTGGACCAGACCTTCTTTACCGCCGCCGATGGCAACAAACGCGCCAAAGTCAACGATACGGGTCACTTTACCATTGTAGACGCGACCCACTTCGATTTCTGCGGTGATCTCTTCGATACGACGAATAGCGTTTTTCGCCTTCTCGCCGTCGGTCGCTGCGATCTTCACAGTACCGTCATCTTCGATTTCGATGGTGGTGCCAGTTTCTTCGGTCAGGGCACGGATAACAGAACCGCCTTTACCGATAACGTCTTTGATCTTGTCCGGATTGATCTTGATGGTATGGATACGCGGTGCAAACTCAGAGATATCACCACGCGGCGCGTTGATCGCCTGCTCCATGACGCCCAGGATATGCAGACGCGCACCTTTAGCTTGATTCAGCGCAACCTGCATGATCTCTTTGGTGATACCTTCAATTTTGATATCCATCTGCAGTGCAGAGATACCGTCGCGGGAACCCGCAACTTTGAAGTCCATATCGCCCAGGTGATCTTCGTCGCCCAAAATGTCAGACAGTACAACGTAGTTGTCGCCTTCTTTCACCAGACCCATTGCGATACCCGCAACAGCAGCTTTGATTGGCACACCTGCGTCCATCAGCGCCAGAGACGCACCGCACACGGAAGCCATAGAAGAAGAACCGTTGGATTCGGTAATTTCAGATACTACACGTACGGTGTACGGGAATTTGTCCATATCCGGCATTACTGCCAGCACGCCGCGCTTCGCCAGACGACCGTGACCAATTTCACGACGCTTCGGAGAACCGACCATGCCAGTTTCACCTACGGAATACGGAGGGAAGTTGTAGTGGAACAGGAAGGTGTCAGTACGTTCGCCCATCAGTTCATCAAGAACCTGTGCGTCACGTGCAGTACCCAGCGTTGCGGTAACCAGTGCCTGCGTTTCACCACGGGTGAACAACGCAGAACCGTGAGTACGCGGCAGCACGCCAGTACGCACATCCAGACCACGGATCATATCTTTTTCACGACCGTCGATACGCGGTTCGCCTGCCAGTACGCGGCTACGAACAACATTTTTCTCGATAGCGTGCAGAATTTCACCCAGTTCGTTTTCGTCCAGGGTTTCATCTTCAGCAAGCAGCGTCGCGATGGTTTCAGATTTGATGACATCAACCTGCGCATAACGCTCTTGTTTGTCGGTGATGCGATAAGCATCGCTCAGACGAGCTTCAGCCAGCGCAGCAACGCGCGCGTTCAGCGCTTCGTTTACCGGCTCCGGCTGCCAATCCCAACGCGGTTTACCGGCTTCTTTCACCAGTTCATTGATGTTCTGAATAACAACCTGCTGTTGTTCATGACCGAACACCACTGCGCCCAGCATTTGGTCTTCGCTCAGCAGTTCAGCTTCAGATTCAACCATCAGCACGGCAGCTTCTGTACCGGCAACAACCAGATCCAGTTTGCTCTCTTTCAGTTCGTCCTGAGTCGGGTTCAGTACGTACTGGTCATTGATGTAACCTACGCGGGCAGCACCAATTGGACCATTGAACGGAATACCAGACAGAGACAGCGCCGCAGAAGCACCAATCATCGCGACGATATCCGGGTTAACCTGCGGGTTAACAGAAACCACGGTGGCGATAACCTGAACTTCGTTGACGAAACCTTCCGGAAACAGAGGGCGAATCGGGCGGTCAATCAGACGCGCGATCAGCGTTTCGCCTTCGCTTGGGCGGCCTTCACGACGGAAGAAGCTACCCGGGATACGACCAGCAGCGTAGGTACGCTCCTGATAGTTAACGGTCAGCGGGAAGAAGTCCTGACCTGGTTTGGCTTTTTTCTGGCCGACAACGGTAACGAATACCGCGGTGTCATCCATGCTAACCATAACAGCGGCAGTGGCTTGACGCGCCATCATGCCTGTTTCCAGAGTCACGGTGTGTTGGCCGTACTGGAATTTACGAACGATCGGATTAAGCAATGTAATATCCTTTCTCTTTCTTAGACAGCACCTTACGGCACTGGTGTTAATACCCGATCTTCTGCGCATCCTCGCGACTAATGACAACCCTAACCCAGCCCAATGTGGGTAAAGCCTCTCATTAGCCGCGCGAACCTCTGCAACGGAAGATCATTCATAGCAACAATACATTAGTTTCCAGTGAATTGCTGCCGTCAGTTTGAAAAAAGGGGCCACTCAGGCCCCTTTTCTGAAACTCGCAAGAATTAGCGACGCAGACCCAGGCGCTCGATGAGCTGGGTGTAACGTGCTACGTCTTTACGTTTCAGGTAGTCGAGCAGTTTACGACGCTGAGAAACCATGCGCAGCAGACCACGACGGCTGTGGTGATCTTTTTTGTGCTCTGCAAAGTGGCCCTGCAGGTGGTTGATCTGTGCAGTCAGCAGTGCTACCTGAACTTCGGTAGAACCGGTGTCGTTTGCGTCACGACCAAACTCAGAAACGATTTTAGCTGTTGCTTCAGTACTTAGAGACATTTTAAAACTCCAAAGTATATAGAATGAAAGGACGCCGATCTCTAATTCAGCGATCCCAGTGTACGTTACGCAAAGTGTTAAACAATTTACGCGACGTTAAGCGGCAGTATTCTACTCGTAGCGACTTGTTATCGCAAGACGGTTAACATTACGCCGGGTATTCAACCACCAGGCGACGAGGCGCAACGCGGCCTTCATCGTCAATTTCGCCCATACCGATAAACTTGCCATTCTCACCTTCTGTAACGCGAACCAGTCCTTCCAGCGGCGCACCGGATGTACGAACCGGGTTACCATTTTTGAAGTAAACAGAAGACGTTAACGGAAGATTCACCACCGGATAGTCCGAAGCTGGACTGTCCATTGGCATCAGTAATGGATCAAGTAACTTCGCTGCCGGAATATCCTGCTGCTCGGCTTGCTCAACCCGTTCACGCAGATGTTCCAGAGTCACCATCCGTTCAACCGGATATTTACTTACAGCCAGGCGACGCAGGTAAATAACATGCGCGCCACAGCCGAGTTTTTCGCCGAGATCGTCAATGATAGTGCGGATATAGGTGCCTTTTGAGCAGTGAATTTCCAGCTCCAGTTCATTGCCTTCGTGGCGAATAAACAGCAATTCATAAACGGTAATCGGGCGTGCTTCACGCGGGACTTTAATTCCCTGACGCGCATATTCGTACAGTTTTTTGCCCTGGTATTTCAGTGCTGAATACATCGATGGGATCTGTTCGATATCACCACGGAAAGTATCCAGTGCCGCCGCCAGTTGCTCTGCACTAAAGGTTACCGGACGTTCTTCAACGATTTGTCCGTCGGCATCAGAAGTATCGGTACGCTGTCCAAGACGCGCAATCACCCGATAGCGTTTGTCAGAGTCCAGCAGATACTGGGAAAACTTGGTGGCTTCCCCGAGGCAAATCGGCAGCATGCCGGTCGCCAGCGGATCCAGCGCGCCAGTGTGTCCGGCACGGTTGGCGTTATAAATCCGTTTCACTTTTTGCAGTGCATCGTTGCTGGACATACCCTGTGGTTTATCCAGCAACAAAACGCCGTTAATGTCGCGACCGCGACGACGAGGACGACTCATTAGTCCTCCTTGCTGTCGTCCGGATTAACACGACGTTCTTCGTCATGTTTGACCACGCTGGTCACCAGGTTTGACATACGCATCCCTTCAACCAGCGAGTTGTCGTAGAAGAAGGTCAGTTCCGGCACGATACGCAAGCGCATCGCTTTACCCAGCAGGCTGCGGATAAAACCAGAAGCTTCCTGCAACGCTTTGATGCCCGCTTTAACCGCATCTTCATCTTTGTCGTTGAGGAACGTCACATATACTTTGGCATACGCCAGGTCGCGAGACATTTCGACACCGGAAACGGTGGTCATCATGCCCAGGCGAGGATCTTTAATTTCACGCTGCAGGATGAGAGCGATCTCTTTTTGCATTTCCTGCGCTACGCGCTGCGGGCGACCAAATTCTTTCGCCATAATAAATTCTCCTGACAAAAAAGGGGCTGTTAGCCCCTTTTTAAAATTAATTTCAGGTGGAAGGGCTGTTCACGTAGGCCTGATAAGACGCGCCAGCGTCGCATCAGGCAATCCATGCCGGATGCAGCGTAAACGCCTTATCCCGCATGGAACCCTAAAAACCTTAAGCGATGGTACGTTGGATCTCGATGATTTCGAATACTTCGATCACATCGCCAGTGCGCACGTCGTTGTAGTTCTTAACGCCGATACCACATTCCATACCGTTACGGACTTCGTTAACGTCATCTTTGAAGCGGCGCAGGGACTCCAGTTCGCCTTCGTAGATAACCACGTTGTCGCGCAGAACGCGGATCGGGTTGTGACGTTTAACCACACCTTCAGTAACCATACAACCTGCGATGGCACCAAATTTCGGTGATTTGAACACGTCACGAACTTCCGCCAGACCGATAATCTGCTGTTTCAGTTCCGGAGACAGCATACCGCTCATCGCCGCTTTCACTTCGTCGATCAGGTTATAGATGACGGAGTAGTAACGCAGATCCAGGCTTTCCGCTTCAATCACTTTACGTGCAGAGGCATCAGCACGTACGTTGAAGCCAACCAGGATGGCGTTGGACGCCGCAGCCAGGGTAGCGTCGGTTTCGGTGATACCACCTACGCCAGAACCGATAATCTTCACTTTAACTTCGTCAGTAGACAGTTTCAGCAAGGAGTCGGAGATCGCTTCCACGGAACCCTGAACGTCTGCCTTCAGAACGATGTTCACTTCGTGAACTTCGCCTTCGGTCATGTTGGCGAACATGTTCTCGAGTTTCGATTTCTGCTGACGTGCCAGTTTAACTTCACGGAATTTGCCCTGACGATACAGTGCAACTTCACGTGCTTTCTTCTCGTCACGCACTACGGTAACTTCGTCACCCGCTGCCGGAACACCGGACAAGCCAAGGATTTCAACTGGAATGGACGGACCTGCTTCCAGCACTTCCTGACCCATTTCGTTACGCATTGCGCGAACACGACCGTATTCGAAACCACACAGAACGATGTCGCCCTTGTGCAGAGTACCTTCACGTACCAGAACGGTAGCAACCGGACCACGACCTTTATCGAGGAAGGATTCGATAACCGCACCGCTCGCCATACCTTTACGTACCGCTTTCAGTTCCAGAACTTCTGCCTGCAGCAGGATAGCGTCCAGCAGTTCATCGATACCGGTACCTGCTTTCGCAGACACGTGTACGAACTGGCTTTCACCGCCCCACTCTTCCGGCAGGATGCCGTACTGGGAGAGTTCGTTCTTAACGCGATCCGGATCGGCTTCTGGTTTGTCGATCTTGTTCACTGCAACCACAACCGGCACGCCTGCCGCTTTCGCGTGCTGAATTGCTTCGATGGTCTGCGGCATTACGCCGTCGTCGGCAGCAACAACCAGGACTACGATGTCCGTTGCCTGCGCACCACGTGCACGCATTGAAGTAAACGCGGCGTGCCCCGGGGTGTCCAGGAAGGTGATCATGCCGTTTTCAGTTTCAACGTGGTATGCACCAATATGCTGGGTAATGCCGCCCGCTTCGCCAGAGGCCACTTTCGTTGAACGAATGTAGTCCAGCAAAGAGGTTTTACCGTGGTCAACGTGACCCATGATGGTCACAACCGGCGCGCGCGGTTCAGCCGCAGCACCTGTGTCACGGTCACTCATTACCGCTTCTTCCAGCTCGTTTTCACGACGCAGGATAACCTTGTGGCCCATCTCTTCAGCAACCAGCTGTGCGGTTTCCTGATCGATAACCTGGTTGATGGTTGCCATTGCGCCCAGTTTCATCATCGCTTTGATGACCTGAGAACCTTTAACCGCCATCTTGTTCGCCAGTTCGCCAACGGTGATGGTTTCGCCAATCACAACGTCACGGTTAACGGCCTGAGCTGGCTTCTGGAAGCCTTGCTGCAGCGAAGAACCTTTACGTTTCCCGCCTTTACCGCCACGTACTGCTGCGCGTGCTTCTTCACGATCGGCTTTTGATTCAGAGTGTTTGTTGCCTTTCTTAGGACGCGCTGCTTTCGCGTTACGACCACGGCCACGGCCGCCTTCGACTTCACGGTCGCTTTCGTCTTCTGCCTGGCGAGCATGTTGAGAAGTAGTAACGTGATAATCGCTGGAATCTTCAGTCGGTTCCGCGTTATCAGTCCATTTGTTTTCTTCCGCCATACGACGTGCTTCTTCAGCAACGCGACGTGCTTCTTCTTCGAGTTTACGACGCGCTTCTTCTTCAGCTTTACGCTTGAGCTCTGCAGCTTCCTGCTCACGGCGGGCTTTTTCAGCCTGGGCGTTTTTAGTCATATCGTCTTGTTGATTGCTCACTTTGTCTTTTTCCGCAGCTTCACGTTTCGCTTGTTCAGCAGCTTCACGCTTAGCTTGTTCTGCGGCCTCACGTTCAGCTTTTTGTTGCGCCTCACGTTTGGCCGATTCTTCTGCCTCACGACGGGCTTGCTCTTCCGCTTCACGCTGCGCTTGCTCTTCCGCAGCAAGGCGTTCAGCCTCTTGCGGATCGCGTTTCACAAAGGTGCGTTTCTTGCGGACTTCGATTTGTACCGATTTGCTTTTTCCACCGGTACCAGGAATGTTAAGGGTGCTGCGTGTTTTACGTTGCAGCGTCAATTTGTCCGGGCCTGAATTTTTCTGATTCAGGTGGTCAATCAAAGTCTGTTTCTCTTGTGCGGACACAGAGTCGTCAGCAGACTTCCGGATACCTGCATCAGCAAATTGCTGTACCAGGCGTTCCACGGAGGTCTGTCGCTCTGCGGCCAGCGTTTTAATCGTTACATCTGTCATGCTGTTCCTTCCTGCTACAGTTTATTACGCTTCGTCACCGAACCAGCAAATATTACGGGCAGCCATAATCAGTGCTCCGGCTTTTTCGTCGGTCAACCCTTCGATATCAGCCAGATCATCAATGCCCTGTTCGGCGAGATCTTCCAGCGTACAAACGCCACGGGCGGCCAGTTTGAATGCCAAATCACGATCTATCCCTTCAAGGTTCAGCAGATCGTCAGCCGGTTTGTTATCACCGAGGCTTTCTTCCTGGGCCTGTGCAATGGTGGCCAGTGCATTTTTAGCACGCTCGCGCAGTGCTTCAACGGTCGGCTCATCAAGGCCTTCGATTTCCAACAGCTCTTTCATCGGCACATAGGCCAGTTCTTCCAGCGTCGAGAAGCCTTCTTCTACCAGGACAGTCGCAAAGTCTTCGTCGATGTCGAGATATTTGGTGAAGGTGTCGATCGCTGCGTGCGCTTCTGCCTGATGCTTAGCCTGCAGGTCGTCAACGGTCATCACGTTGAGTTCCCAACCGCTCAGCTGCGAAGCCAGACGCACGTTCTGACCGTTACGGCCAATCGCCTGCGCCAGATTACCGGCTTCAACGGCGATATCCATGGTGTGTTTATCTTCATCCACCACGATAGAAGCAACGTCTGCCGGTGCCATTGCGTTAATCACGAACTGCGCCGGGTTATCATCCCACAGGACGATATCGATACGTTCGCCGCCCAGTTCAGTAGAAACCGCCTGAACACGCGCGCCACGCATACCTACGCAAGCACCTACCGGATCGATACGTTTATCGTTGGTTTTCACCGCGATTTTCGCACGAGAACCCGGGTCGCGAGCCGCTGCTTTAATTTCAATCACTTCTTCGCCGATTTCCGGCACTTCAATGCGGAACAGTTCGATCAGCATTTCCGGCTTGGAACGGGTGACGAACAGTTGTGCGCCACGCGCTTCCGGGCGAACGGAATAGAGCACACCACGAACGCGGTCGCCAGGGCGGAAGTTTTCACGCGGCAGCATATCTTCACGCAGGATCACGGCTTCAGCGTTGTTGCCCAGATCCAGAGAGATGTTGTCGCGGTTTACTTTTTTCACCACGCCGGTGATGATTTCACCTTCGTGTTCACGGAACTGATCAACCACCATCGCACGTTCGGCTTCACGCACTTTCTGCACAATAACCTGTTTTGCCGTCTGGGTGGTGATACGGTCAAAGGTAACAGACTCAATCTGATCTTCAACGTAATCGCCCAGATTCAGGCTTTCATCTTCAAAGCGCGCAGCTTCAAGAGTGATTTCTTTCGTTGGCTGGGTGACTTCATCAACTACCAGCCAGCGACGGAAGGTGTCAAAATCACCGCTTTTGCGATCGATTTGTACGCGAACGTCGATCTCTTGTTCGTATTTTTTCTTGGTTGCTGTAGCCAGCGCGCTTTCCAACGCTTCGAAAATTTTCTCGCGAGGCAGCGCCTTTTCATTGGAGACGGCTTCAACTACAGCCAAAATTTCTTTGTTCATCGCGGGCTTTTCACCTCATCCAGACTATTAAAAGTGGGGAACCAGGTTCGCCTTCTGGATATTACTCAGCGCGAACACTTCATCTTTACCTTCGACGGTAACTGTGATCATTTCACCGTCTACCGCTTTGATAACGCCCTGCCATTTACGACGGTTTTGTACCGCCATACGGAGAACCAGAGTCACCTCTTCTCCGACGAAACGGGCGTAGTGTTCAGCCGTGAACAGTGGGCGATCGAGACCCGGTGAGGAGACTTCCAGGTTATAAGCAACGGTGATGGGATCTTCGACATCCAGCACAGCACTTACCTGGTGGCTCACATCAGCACAATCATCAACATTGATGCCATCTTCACTATCAATATAGATGCGCAGTGTGGATGTGCGACCGCGAATAAACTCGATGCCAACCAGTTCAAAACCCAGGGCCTCAACTGGCGCAGTAATCATCTCTGTTAATTTTTGCTCTAATGTGGACAAGCCCACCCCCAAGACATAAAAAAAGGGCCTAAAGCCCAGTTATTCTGTAGTCAGATAACAAAAAACCCCGATAAATCGGGGCTTTATATAACTGAACCCTATAACCGCAACTGCGGTCTGGAGCACTTTCCAGAAGGATTTTTTCAAATCCCACTACGAAGGCCGAAGTCTTCACAGTATATTTGAAAAAGGACTCTAAGGGAAAGTGGTTGCGGGGGCCGGATTTGAACCGACGACCTTCGGGTTATGAGCCCGACGAGCTACCAGGCTGCTCCACCCCGCGCCTGAAACGTGGCAAATTCTACTCGTTTTGGGTAAAAAATGCAAATACTGCTGGGATTTGGTGTACCGAGACGGGACGTAAAATCTGCAGGCATTATAGTGATCCACGCCACATTTTGTCAACATTTATTGCTAATCACGTGAATGAATATCCAGTTCACTTTCGTTTGTCGAATACTTTTGCCCTCTACTGCTCCTCCTTAAGCGCATTATTTTACAAAAAACACACTAAACTCTTCCTGTCACCGATAAAAGATGATTAAATGAAAACTCATTTATTTTGCATAAAAATTCAGTGAGAGCGGAAATCCAGGCTCATCATCAGTTAATTAAGCAGGGTGTTATTTTATGACGACGATTCTCAAGCATCTCCCGGTAGGTCAACGTATTGGTATCGCTTTTTCCGGCGGTCTGGACACCAGTGCCGCACTGCTGTGGATGCGACAAAAGGGAGCGGTTCCTTATGCATATACTGCAAACCTGGGCCAGCCAGACGAAGAGGATTATGATGCGATCCCTCGTCGTGCCATGGAATACGGCGCGGAGAACGCACGTCTGATCGACTGCCGCAAACAACTGGTTGCCGAAGGTATTGCCGCTATTCAGTGTGGCGCATTTCATAACACCACCGGCGGCCTGACCTATTTCAACACGACGCCGCTGGGCCGCGCCGTGACCGGCACCATGCTGGTTGCTGCCATGAAAGAAGATGGCGTGAATATCTGGGGTGACGGCAGCACCTATAAAGGAAACGATATCGAACGTTTCTATCGTTACGGTCTGCTGACCAATGCTGAACTGCAGATTTACAAACCGTGGCTTGATACTGACTTTATTGATGAACTGGGCGGCCGTCATGAAATGTCTGAATTTATGATTGCCTGCGGTTTCGACTACAAAATGTCTGTCGAAAAAGCCTACTCCACGGACTCCAACATGCTTGGTGCTACACACGAAGCGAAGGATCTGGAATACCTCAACTCCAGCGTCAAAATCGTCAACCCGATTATGGGCGTGAAGTTCTGGGATGAGAGTGTGAAGATCCCGGCAGAAGAAGTCACAGTACGCTTTGAGCAAGGTCATCCGGTGGCGCTGAACGGTAAAACCTTTAGCGACGATGTAGAAATGATGCTGGAAGCTAACCGCATCGGCGGTCGTCATGGCCTGGGCATGAGCGACCAGATCGAAAACCGTATCATCGAAGCGAAAAGCCGTGGTATTTACGAAGCTCCGGGGATGGCGCTGCTACATATTGCTTATGAACGTCTGCTGACCGGTATTCACAACGAAGACACCATTGAGCAGTATCACGCGCATGGTCGTCAGTTGGGCCGTTTGCTGTACCAGGGACGTTGGTTTGATTCCCAGGCGCTGATGCTGCGTGACTCCCTGCAACGCTGGGTTGCCAGCCAGATCACTGGTGAAGTTACCCTGGAACTGCGCCGCGGGAACGATTACTCCATCCTTAATACCGTCTCTGACAATCTGACCTACAAGCCAGAGCGTCTGACGATGGAAAAAGGCGACTCGGTGTTCTCGCCAGATGATCGTATCGGTCAACTGACCATGCGCAACCTGGATATCACCGATACCCGCGAGAAACTTTTCGGTTATGCCAAAACTGGCCTGCTTTCCTCCTCTGCCGCTTCGGGCGTGCCGCAGGTGGAGAATCTGGAAAATAAAGGCCAGTAATTCGACATCAACCCTGCCCTTCAGGGGTGGGGTTACCTTGCTTATCCTCAGTAAACTCCTTTCTTAGCATCACAAAATCGAAAACATCATGGTTTGCATCTACAACCCGTGAGTCTCCTTTATAGTGTGCAATCACTTCCTCCAGCGTTTGCGGCTGTTCCGGCTTTGTTACCCCCATCCACGCATTAATAAGGTAATTATTGTAAGCAGTGGAAAAGATATCGTTTTCCGTTGTGCGATCCACGCCATCCCCAAGAACGGGGCTATACCAGATAAACATCGGAACATGATATGCCTGCTGGCTGGCCTCCCTGCCTCCATGAAAATAAATGTTCTTCTTCGTCGGGTCGCGTTCCAGGCCATGGTCGGCAAAATACATGACCGAGGCTCGGCGATCTTTTAATAATTCAAAAACCTGACCTAGCAAACTATCTGTGTAATGAATGGAGTTGTCATAGCAGGCATCCTGATCGTCCTGTGGTTGAAACACGGCGCTGGATTGCGGATAGGCGCTACAAGCCGGTTCATGGCTTCCATTTAAATGAAGAACAATCAGTTTCTTTTGCTGCGTCTTTTGCTGTAACGCTTGCGATAAATGCGGCAACAACAATTCATCAAATCCTCTGACATAGACTGTTTCCATGGCGCGCATGGCGATACTGGTAACTGCTGTACCATTCTGCCGAAAAGCGGATTGCGAGCTTAGCCAGAAAGTCTGAAATCCTGCTTGATTAGCCATATTAATAATGTTGTCCGGGTAATTATGAATGTCATGACTCAAAACAGAATCAGCAGTTAAAGAAAGGGGAACCGACAGCGCAGTGTAAGGTGCACCGCTTATTGCTTGATTAAACAGTTTGATCTGTTTTCTTTGTGCTTCGACTTGCGGTGTCGTAGAGCGTGTATATCCATACAAAGACATATTGTCGACACGTACAGACTCCCCCACAATCAACACGTAGGTATCAATACCTGTATCCCTGACTGATAATTGAAAATTCGGCACCGTGTTTGCAATTGAGAGTAATCTTTGATGCTCTTTCGCTGCTAAAGCAAAATAATTGAGATTGAAAAACGGTGTATAGGTAGCAAATCGCGACGCTAGTATATATGGACTGAACGCTTTTTTATTTTTTGCATCTTTATAAGCAAATTGACAAGCGGAAAATAAACTGCCCGAAATGACAATCAGCAATAATATTCCTGTCACTTTTTTCGTCGGCAAGGAAACATCATATTTTATTATTACTGCCAAAAAAAGAAGGGATAAAAAGGCAAAAGCACATAGATAAGGGATATACATCCCCAGCATTTTGACAACTTCATCCGGATCACTCTGCAGCACACTAATCGCAAATCCATCATTGAAAGTTGTACCAAAGGTACACCATGAATAGAGGCTAATACTCATGTCTGCCGCTGTCAGTAACACAAATGGTGCGGCAACAAGCAGGCGAAGCGGAAGGGATGATATACGTTTAACAACCAGGATGGTCAGAACGAAGAACAGCAATCGCTGAACCATATGCGCTCCGGAAGAGGCGACTAAGTTCGTAATACCTAAAACAATAACACAAAGATACAACAACCAATGAGATTTAAAACTTCTAACAAATTTGTTGAATACTGTCATCCAGAAATCCAAGTTCACAACCAATATAAACAATTATCAACAATGTTCAATTTTATATCAGACATGTTTTTCAACGCTGATCCATTTCAGACCGAAACACTGTTAGTTTTTTCTTTTTAAATGATGCGGCCATTGTTCTCAGTAATTAAATAACATTATCAATGCGTCTCTAAACATTACGCAGAACGTAGCCATCAGTAGTTATACTGACAGGAGCAGGATGGTTTATCGAGAAGTAAACATATCCGTATTCGTACCGGAACTGGAGTTGACACAATAAAGTGCCAATTATGTCAGCAGTAGGGAAAAGTTTATAACTAAGGCGTACCGGCACCATCGTTTCAAAGTACCAGCTACGAGTAAAGCAACTGGACGAGATACAGATACCTGACAACCATTCCTCAGACCAGGACCAAAACGAAAAAAGACGCTTTTCAGCGTCTCTTTTCTGGAATTTGGTACCGAGGACGGGACTTGAACCCGTAAGCCCTATTGGGCACTACCACCTCAAGGTAGCGTGTCTACCAATTCCACCACCTCGGCACGGATACTACTTTTTAGTTCGGGATATCGCTGGTCGGCTTAGCCGGAGCAGCTGGCTGAGTTTGTTCGGTTTTGGCCGGTGCACTCAGGTTTTCCCATTCACTACCTTTATTGGTTTTGTTGCTATTGATGTTACCCAGCACCAGACTGATGATGAAGAATAACGTTGCCAGCAGCGCCGTCATGCGGGTCATGAAGTTACCAGAACCACTTGAACCAAACAGCGTAGCGGAAGCGCCTGCTCCGAAGGAGGCTCCCATATCAGCGCCTTTACCTTGCTGCAGCATGATCAGACCAACAAGGCCAATTGCCACAATAAGGAAAACTACTAAAAGAGCTTCGTACATAATCAACCTGTTCCTTGCGGAGTTGCCGCGTACCAATGCTTCAACCAATAAAGCGGGAGTTTTTAATCTTTCCCACTGAAGCGGGTGTGAATACTAACCAAAGCGAATGACCTTCGCAAGGGCAATTTTATCGCATTGTATCAACTGCGGAAAAAAACAGCAAAACCGATGTGTTCGCTGAGAAAAAAGGCGACAATCGCCGCCTTTTTAGCCAGTTATCTAACGCGTTAAACGGCTTTTACTGCATCGGCGATGCGGTGTGCAAATTCAGTCACCTGCGCTTCGTCTTCGCCTTCCACCATCACTCGAATTAATGGCTCGGTGCCGGATTTACGCAACAGCACACGTCCGCGGCTGCCCAGCGCAGCTTCAACTTCTGCGGTCACGGCTTTGACTGATTCATGCTCCAGCGGATCGCCACTACCTGCGGTGTAACGCACGTTAACCAGAATCTGCGGGAACATTTTCATGCCGCTGCAAAGATCGTGCAGGCTCATATGGTTACGCGCCATCGCCGCCAGCACCTGCAAACCAGCAACGATGCCGTCACCGGTTGTGGTTTTATCCAGCAGGATCACATGACCAGAATTCTCTGCACCGATACGCCAGCCTTTCTCCTGCATTTTTTCCAGTACGTAGCGATCACCCACTTTCGCACGAGCAAACGGAATTCCTAGCTGTTTCAGGGCGAGTTCCAGCCCCATGTTGCTCATCAATGTACCCACCGCGCCACCACGCAGTTGGCCCTGACGCAGACCTTCGCGCGCGATGATATACATAATCTGGTCGCCATCGACTTTATTGCCTTCATGGTCAACCATAATCACACGGTCGCCGTCACCGTCAAAGGCGATACCAAGATCTGCTTTTTCAGCCAGTACGCGCGCCTGTAACGCACGAACATCAGTTGCCCCCACTTCGGCATTGATGTTTACGCCGTTCGGCTCACAACCGATAGCGATAACGTTCGCCCCCAGTTCACGCAGCACGTTCGGCGCGATGTGATAAGTCGCGCCATTTGCGCAATCCACCACAATCTTCAGTTCACTGAGGCTAAGTTCGTTCGGGAACGTGGCTTTGCAAAACTCGATATAGCGACCCGCAGCATCAACGATACGGCTGGCTTTACCCAGTTCTGCCGAATCAACACAGCTGATCTCTTTTTCCATTTCCGCTTCGATGGCTTCTTCAACTGCATCCGGCAGCTTAGTACCGTCAATAGAAAAGAATTTAATGCCGTTATCGTAGAATGGGTTATGCGATGCAGAAATTACAATCCCGGCCTCTGCGCGGAAGGTACGCGTCAGATAAGCCACGGCAGGTGTAGGCATCGGGCCTGTAAAGAGTGCGGAAAGGCCCGCAGCCGCCAGACCCGCTTCCAGTGCTGACTCCAGCATATAGCCAGAAATACGCGTGTCTTTACCAATAATGATCTTACGCGAGCCGTGGCGCGCCAGCACTTTACCGGCGGCCCAACCCAACTTAAGTACAAAATCAGGGGTGATCGGCGCATCCCCTACACGACCACGAATCCCATCGGTACCGAAATATTTACGATTACTCATAGCGTTTGTTTTCCTTTGCAGACAGAGTGGCTTCCACCACCCGCATCGCTTCTACGGTTTCTTTGACGTCATGAACACGAATGATGTGCGCACCTTGCATTGCGGCAATGACCGCACAGGCCAAACTACCGCTCAGGCGCTCGGACGGCCCCACGTTCAGCAATTGCCCAATCATCGATTTTCGTGACATACCCACCAACAGCGGCAGGTTGAAATGGTGAAATTCAGCCAGGCGCGCCAGTAATGAATAGTTATGGGAGAGATTTTTACCGAAACCGAATCCGGGGTCGAGCAACAATTTCTCTTTTGCGATACCCGCCTGCTCACAACGAGCTATCTGCTCAATAAAGTAGCGATTCACTTCCGCAAAGACATCGTCATACTTCGGGGCTTCCTGCATGGTTTTTGGATTTCCCTGCATATGCATCAGGCAAACTGGCAAACCGGTTTCTGCAGCAGCTTCCAGAGCGCCAGGTTCGGAAAGGGAGCGAATATCGTTAATAATGTGAGCACCAACTTTCGCTGACTCACGGATGACTTCTGGTTTGGAAGTATCTACCGAGATCCAGACTTCGAAGCGTTGAGCAATTGCCTCAACCACAGGAATAACACGCTGCAACTCTTCTTCAACGCTAACTTCCGCCGCCCCTGGGCGCGTGGACTCGCCACCAACGTCAATGATCGTCGCACCAGCGTTAATCATCAGATTCGCATGTTTCACCGCATCTATCAGCGAGTTATGCGTGCCGCCATCCGAAAAGGAATCAGGCGTAACGTTGAGGATCCCCATTACGTGAGGATGGCTAAGGTCCAGTGAAGTGCCCTGGGCAAAGAGTTTCATGATGTTATCCCTGGTATGAATTGATAAGAAAAAACCCCGGAGCACGCCCCGGGGTTTTCGGTACAAATACAGTCATCTAATGCGGGAACTTACTTGTCGCCTAACTGCTCTGACATGGTGTTACCCGGGTTCGGCGTACGCGGTTCATCAACCGGACGCGGAGCCTTTGGACTACCATTGTCGCCAGAATTGTTAGAAGCGCCTGGTTCTTCCCAGCCCGCTGGCGGACGTACATCGCGACGTGCCATCAGGTCATCAATCTGCGGTGCGTCGATAGTCTCATATTTCATGAGAGCATCTTTCATCGCATGCAGAATATCCATGTTGTCGGTCAGAAGCTGACGCGCACGATTATAGTTACGCTCGATCAGTGCTTTCACTTCCTGGTCGATGATGCGTGCCGTTTCATCGGACATATGTTTCGCTTTCGCTACGCTACGACCGAGGAACACTTCACCTTCTTCTTCCGCATACAGCAGCGGACCGAGTTTCTCAGAGAAGCCCCACTGGGTAACCATGTTACGCGCCAGGTTGGTCGCAACTTTAATATCGTTGGACGCCCCGGTAGAAACATGTTCCGGCCCGTAGATGATCTCTTCTGCCAGACGACCGCCGTACAGCGTAGAAATCTGGCTTTCCAGTTTCTGACGGCTGGCGCTGATTGCGTCGCCCTCAGGCAAGAAGAAGGTCACACCCAGCGCACGACCGCGCGGGATAATCGTTACTTTGTGCACCGGATCGTGTTCCGGCACCAGGCGACCGATAATCGCGTGACCTGCTTCGTGGTAAGCAGTCGATTCTTTCTGCGCTTCCGTCATCACCATGGAGCGACGTTCCGCACCCATCATGATTTTGTCTTTCGCTTTCTCGAACTCAACCATCGACACAACACGTTTGTTGCCACGAGCAGCGAACAGTGCCGCTTCGTTCACCAGGTTCGCCAGGTCAGCACCGGAGAAACCAGGAGTACCACGGGCAATGATTGCCGCGTCGATATCGGGTGCCAATGGTACGCGACGCATGTGAACTTTCAGAATCTGCTCACGACCGCGAACATCTGGCAAGCCAACCACAACCTGACGGTCGAAACGGCCAGGACGCAGCAGCGCCGGGTCGAGAACGTCCGGACGGTTAGTCGCAGCGATAACGATGATACCTTCGTTACCTTCGAAGCCATCCATCTCAACCAGCATCTGGTTCAGAGTCTGTTCACGTTCATCGTGACCACCGCCCAGACCTGCGCCACGCTGGCGGCCTACGGCGTCGATTTCATCGATAAAGATGATGCACGGAGCCGCTTTCTTCGCCTGTTCGAACATGTCACGAACACGGGATGCACCCACACCGACGAACATTTCTACGAAGTCAGAACCGGAGATAGTAAAGAACGGAACTTTCGCTTCGCCTGCAATCGCTTTCGCCAGCAGCGTTTTACCGGTACCCGGAGGACCGACCATCAGGACGCCTTTCGGGATCTTACCGCCGAGTTTCTGGAAGCGGCTCGGCTCGCGCAGATACTCAACCAGTTCAGCAACTTCTTCTTTTGCTTCGTCGCAGCCCGCAACGTCAGCAAAGGTCGTTTTGATCTGATCTTCCGTCAGCATGCGCGCTTTGCTCTTACCGAACGACATGGCACCTTTGCCACCGCCGCCCTGCATTTGACGCATGAAGAAGATCCAGACACCAATCAGCAACAGCATTGGGAACCAGGAGATGAAGATAGAAGCCAGCAGGCTTGGTTCTTCAGGCGGTTCACCGACAACCTTGACGTTCTTGGTCAACAGGTTATCCAGTAATTTCGGATCCTGAACCGGAATGTAAGTGGTATAACGGTTACTATCTTTCTTGGTAACGTTGATTTCACGTCCGTTGATACGCGCTTCACGAACCTGGTCGTTATTGACCTCTTGTAGGAAGGTAGAGTAATCCACCTTACGGCCATTAGACTCGCTGGGCCCAAAGCTCTGGAATACTGACATCAGCACAACGGCAATGACCAGCCAGAGTATTAGGTTTTTCGCCATGTCACTCAAGGGATTAACCTCTTATTACAACTGTGTTAAAAACAGCGTCAGGATACTCTATATCCAGCATCTTTCAAACTTTCGTCTGAAATCTCCCGGTTAGGGTTTACGCCCGGTCGCTACAATATACACTTCCCGCGAACGTGCACGAGAAGAGTCCGGCTTACGAACTTTGACCTTCGTAAACAGGGAGCGAATTTCCCTTAGATACTCATCGAAACCTTCGCCCTGGAACACCTTCACTACAAAACTGCCACCTGGCGCTAATACATCACGACACATTTCTAACGCCAGTTCCACCAGATACATGGCACGGGGGATATCCACCGCCGGTGTTCCGCTCATGTTTGGTGCCATATCGGACATGACAACCTGGACTTTGCTGTCGCCAACGCGCTCCAGCAGTGCTTTCATCACCAGTTCATCACGAAAGTCGCCCTGAAGAAAGTCCACACCAACGATAGGATCCATAGGTAAAAGATCGCAAGCGATGATGCGGCCTTTGCCGCCAATTTGGGTGACCACATATTGTGACCAACCACCCGGAGCAGCACCAAGGTCGACAACCGTCATTCCCGGTTTAAAGAGTTTGTCACTTTGCTGTATTTCATCAAGTTTAAACCAGGCACGGGAACGTAACCCCTTTTTCTGTGCCTGTTGAACATATTTATCGCTAAAGTGTTCCTGAAGCCAGCGGCTGGAGCTGGCAGAACGCTTCTTACCTGTCATTTATCTTTCCCATTGGGATAACTCATCGTAACCAATTGCGTAAATTTTTACGCGCCTATTTGGTGATATATGGGAGATGGCGGTAGAATGACCCGTTTTCAATCCCAACGTAAGCAAAAAATACGATGAATCTGAGTACTAAACAAAAACAGCACCTGAAAGGTCTGGCACATCCGCTCAAGCCAGTTGTTCTGCTTGGCAGTAATGGTTTGACCGAAGGGGTGCTGGCCGAGATTGAACAAGCGTTAGAGCACCATGAACTCATCAAGGTGAAAATCGCCACCGAAGATCGCGAAACTAAAACCTTGATCGTGGAAGCTATCGTGCGCGAAACCGGCGCCTGTAATGTACAGGTCATCGGTAAAACGCTGGTGCTTTATCGCCCAACTAAAGAACGTAAAATCTCGCTGCCGCGCTAAGATTATCCTAAAGTTACACACATTTGCTGTGTAAAACGAGGGGTTTTCCGCAGGCAGGAGAGCAAAATGCCACGCTCTGTTCGTTGATAAAAGGCCGCATAGCGGCCTTTTTCCTTTCTTTACAATACATCAACATCTTGAGTATTGGGTAATTCTTACAGGTATTCCACCTTAATTACTTCAAATTCTACTTCGCCGCCCGGCGTTTTGATGACCACAACATCATCTTCTTCTTTGCCGATCAGGCCACGGGCAATAGGCGAGTTTACAGAAATCAGGTTCTGTTTAAAGTCAGCTTCGTCATCGCCAACGATGCGATAAGTCTGCTCTTCGTCAGAATCCAGATTCAACACCGTTACGGTAGCACCAAAAATAACGCGCCCATTGTTAGGCATTTTGGTGACATCAATCACCTGGGCGTTCGACAGTTTGGCTTCAATATCTTTGATACGACCTTCGCAGAAACCCTGCTGTTCACGAGCTGCGTGGTATTCGGCGTTTTCTTTCAGGTCGCCATGCTCGCGCGCTTCCGCGATAGCAGCAATAATTTCAGGACGGCGCACAGATTTCAGAAAATCCAGCTCTTCGCGTAATTTTTCAGCGCCGCGTAAGGTCATCGGAATAGCTTGCATTTGTTATACCTCTTGAATATTCCTGATGGGGCGAGTCTCCACCCACCCCAGCTGTTCGGCCTGCCCGGCATAACTCCTCACCGGGACCAGAAGCAAAAAAATACCGACCCGGGTACAAGTCCCAGGTCAGCTACAATTCACATTTTGATAGTCATTTTACCCTGAAGTTCCCGAAGGGTCATCGTTTACTTTATAGGGCGTTGCGCCGTAGTATGACGGCTCGATTCCAGGTTGTTAGCGCGAGATTATGCGATTTTCCAGATTTATCATCGGATTGACCAGCTGTATAGCGTTCAGTGTTCAGGCCGCGAATGTTGATGAGTACATTACTCAACTCCCCGCTGGTGCCAACCTTGCCCTGATGGTGCAAAAAGTCGGCGCGTCGGCCCCCGCTATTGATTACCACAGTCAGCAGATGGCGCTGCCCGCCAGTACGCAGAAAGTGATTACTGCGCTGGCGGCGTTGATTCAACTCGGCCCCGATTTTCGTTTTACTACTACGCTTGAAACCAAAGGCAATGTGGAAAACGGCGTACTCAAGGGTGACTTAGTGGCGCGATTTGGTGCCGATCCGACGTTAAAACGTCAGGATATTCGCAATATGGTCACGACTTTGAAAAAATCTGGCGTCAACCAAATTGATGGTAATGTGTTGATAGACACCTCCATTTTTGCCAGCCACGATAAAGCCCCCGGCTGGCCGTGGAATGACATGACACAATGCTTTAGCGCTCCGCCTGCCGCCGCCATAGTTGACCGCAACTGTTTCTCCGTCTCGCTCTACAGTGCCCAAAAACCCGGTGATATGGCCTTTATACGCGTGGCATCTTATTACCCTGTTACGATGTTCAGCCAGGTACGCACCCTCCCCCGTGGTTCTGCCGAAGCGCAATATTGCGAGCTGGATGTGGTGCCAGGCGACCTGAACCGCTTTACGCTGACCGGATGCCTGCCACAACGTTCTGAGCCGCTCCCGTTGGCTTTTGCCATACAGGATGGAGCCAGCTATGCCGGTGCAATTCTGAAAGATGAGTTAAAACAGGCAGGTATCACCTGGAGCGGAACACTACTGCGCCAGACTCAGGTTAATGAACCCGGAACGGTAGTTGCCAGTAAACAGTCGGCCCCGTTGCACGATCTGCTTAAGATTATGCTGAAAAAGTCAGACAACATGATTGCCGATACGGTTTTCCGCATGATAGGCCATGCGCGCTTCAATGTGCCCGGAACATGGCGGGCCGGATCGGATGCCGTACGTCAGATCCTGCGTCAGCAAGCTGGTATCGATATTGGTAACACGATTATTGCCGATGGTTCAGGGCTTTCGCGGCATAACCTGATTGCACCTGCCACCATGATGCAGGTGCTGCAATACATTGCCCAACATGACAATGAACTTAACTTTATCTCTATGCTGCCGCTGGCAGGCTATGACGGCTCTTTGCAGTACCGTGCGGGCCTGCATCAGGCTGGCGTGGACGGAAAAGTCTCAGCAAAAACCGGCTCTTTGCAGGGGGTATATAACCTGGCGGGATTCATTACCACAGCGAGCGGGCAACGAATGGCGTTTGTACAATATCTTTCTGGCTATGCGGTAGAACCCGCGGATCAGCGTAATCGCCGCATTCCGTTAGTGCGTTTTGAAAGCCGTTTGTATAAAGATATTTATCAGAATAATTAGTCTAAAGAGAAACCCCGGCACATGGCCGGGGTTTAGCTGATTAACGCTTGTAAATGAACTCAACGCCTTCTTCGTCGTCTTCGTCCCAGTCGTCATCCCAGTCTTCATCATCCTCTTCAGCAATCTCTTCAAGCTGCTGACGGTGATAATCATCCCACATGAATTCGACTTTCTCTGGCTGTTTCGCTTCTTCGGCCTGCACAACTGGGTTTTCAATGATAAAAGTCATCACATCCCAGCAGAGATCTTTCACGCCCAGTCCGCTCGCCGCAGAGATCAGATAATATTTATCTTCCCAGCCCAGCGCCTCCGCGATCGCTTTGGCTTTCTCTTCAGCTTCTGCCTTATCCAGCAGGTCGATCTTGTTGAAGACTAACCAACGTGGTTTTGCCGCCAAATCCTGGCTGTATTTTTCCAGCTCGCTGATAATAATACGCGCGTTTTCAACCGGATCGGTACCGTCAATCGGATCGATATCGATGAGGTGCAACAAGACGCGGCAACGTTCCAGGTGTTTCAGGAAGCGAATGCCCAGACCTGCGCCTTCCGCAGCGCCTTCAATCAGTCCTGGAATATCGGCAACAACGAAGCTCTTTTCGTTATCCATACGAACCACACCCAGGCTCGGTACCAGAGTGGTAAACGGATAATCCGCCACTTTCGGTTTAGCCGCCGAAACAGCGCGGATAAAGGTCGATTTACCCGCATTCGGCATTCCCAGCATACCGACGTCAGCAAGCAGCATCAGCTCCAGCAGCAGCTCGCGCTTATCGCCCGGCGTACCATTAGTTTTCTGCCGTGGCGTACGGTTAACGGACGATTTGAAGCGGGTATTGCCCAGACCGTGCCAGCCACCCTTGGCAACCAGCAGACGCTGACCGTGTTTGGTCATATCGCCCATGGTTTCACCGGTACCCTGATCGATAACACGCGTACCTACCGGCACTTTAATCGTGACGTCTTTACCGCGCTTACCGGTACAATCGCGGCTTGCGCCGTTCTGACCGCGTTCTGCACGGAAAGATTTTTCAAAACGATAATCGATAAGTGTGTTCAGGTTCTCGTCGGCTTCCATCCATACGTCACCACCGTCACCGCCGTCGCCGCCATCCGGGCCGCCTTTCGGAATATACTTTTCGCGGCGGAAGCTCACGCAACCATTACCGCCATCACCTGCAACGACCAGAATCGATGCTTCATCAACAAACTTCATTTTATTCTCCGTAAATCATTCGCCTGCGCGGGGTTGCGATACCACCGTTGTATGCTTACGTAAACCGCCCCAAATACGATGACCAATGGCGGAATACATCGCGCCCGCAACCACGACAAACGCACCGAGATAACCTAAAAGGTTTAACATCGGTCTGGCGAAGAAATCGGGCCAGGCCAGTGATAAAAGATCTGAAAAAAACAGCGTAAACAGTGGGGTGAGCGTGATGATCGCGCTCACCTGCGCTGCCTGCCAGCGAGCCATCGCTTCCGCCAGGGCGCCATATCCTACCAATGTATTCAGCCCGCAAAAAATTAAACATGCGAGCTGCCAGTGGCTAAGCTGCGCTATCACTCCAGGATTTGCCAGAGGGAAGAGCGCAATTGTACATAAAGTGTACAGCAAAAACAGGATCTGCGGTGAGGCCAGCCGACGCAATAAAACCTTCTGCGCTACGCCATAACTCACCCAAACCGTCGCCGCACCGACCCCAAAGATAACTCCCCAGGTGTAATCGGTGAGCTTTGTAAATATCTCAACCAGACTGGTGTTAAAAAACATCACCAGGCCGCTCAGGAGCATCAATGCCCCCACTACCTGGGTGCTGCGCATTTTCTCTTTGAGGATAAATACGCTGGCAACCATCATGCCAACTGGCGAGAGTTGCCCAATCACCTGCGAAGCGATCGGACTCAGGTATTGCAAGGATGAGCTGAACAGGATGAAGTTCCCAAACAGCCCGGCGGTCGCCACTGCCAACAAAATCAACCAGCGTGGCTTACGAAACACGCGTAATGGCGGCAACCTCTTCTTCACCGCAAGAATGGCGCCAAGGCCAATACTCGCCATCAAGAAACGGTAAAACACGATTGTCGGAGGTTCCATCACCTCCAGCACCTGCTTCATTGCGATTGGCAACGCCCCCCAGCAAATTGCTGTGGTGAGCGCCAAAAGAATGCCAATGCCTGCCTGCTGCTTCATACCGTATTCCCTACAAAACGCATTTGCGAGTTAACGCCGCACGATGCGAATTTTTACCGGTTATCGAATGTAAAAAGCCCCGCAACGTGTTGCGGGGCTTTCATCCGTTACCGGGACGCGAAAAACTTATTCAGCTTCGATGCTGATAAATTTACGGTTTTTCGGGCCTTTAACTTCGAATTTCACTTTACCGTCTGCTTTAGCAAACAGAGTGTGGTCACGACCGCAACCTACGTTAGCGCCTGCGTGGAATTTGGTACCACGTTGACGAACGATGATGCTACCCGCCAGAACGGATTCGCCACCGAAACGCTTAACGCCCAGGCGTTTAGCTTCTGAATCGCGACCGTTACGTGTGGAGCCGCCAGCCTTTTTATGTGCCATTTGAAATCTCTCCTCAGGTCTTAGGCGCTGATGCCAGTAATTTTCACATCAGTGAACCACTGACGATGGCCCTGCTGCTTACGATAGTGTTTACGACGACGAAACTTAACGATTTTAACTTTCTCGCCACGACCGTGAGCAACAACTTCAGCTTTGATTACGCCGCCATCAACGAAAGGAACGCCGATTTTGACTTCTTCACCGTTTGCGATCATCAGCACTTCAGCGAACTCAACAGTTTCGCCAGTTGCGATGTCCAGCTTTTCCAGGCGAACGGTCTGACCTTCGCTTACTCGGTGTTGTTTACCACCACTTTGGAAAACCGCGTACATATAAAACTCCGCTTCCGCGCACACCTTTTCAATGATTCAGAGTGCGCTATAAATATTCACAATAGGGCGCGAATATTACGCAAAACGCACGCCTTTGACAAGTGCTACAGTCAATACACGAAGAAAAAAAACACAACTTGTACGGTAACGTTTATCTGTGCCATTTTTTCAGTACAATCACCCTATATTCCTAACCATAAACCCTAAGTTGCCTTTGTTCACAGTAAGGTAATCGGGGCGAAAAGCCCGGCTTTTGCGATGAATTTAGAAAAAATCAATGAGTTAACCGCGCAAGATATGGCGGGTGTTAATGCGGCAATCCTTGAGCAGCTTAATTCCGACGTCCAACTGATCAATCAGTTAGGCTATTACATCGTCAGCGGCGGCGGTAAACGTATTCGTCCGATGATTGCTGTACTGGCTGCACGAGCTGTTGGCTATGAGGGAAATGCGCATGTCACCATTGCAGCCCTGATCGAATTTATCCACACGGCGACTCTGCTACACGACGACGTAGTGGATGAATCAGATATGCGCAGGGGTAAAGCTACCGCCAACGCTGCGTTTGGCAATGCTGCCAGTGTGCTGGTAGGCGATTTTATTTATACCCGCGCGTTCCAGATGATGACCAGCCTCGGTTCGCTCAAAGTGCTGGAAGTGATGTCTGAAGCCGTAAACGTCATCGCAGAAGGTGAAGTTCTGCAACTGATGAACGTTAACGACCCGGACATCACCGAAGAAAACTACATGCGCGTTATCTACAGCAAGACCGCGCGTCTGTTTGAGGCTGCCGCGCAGTGTTCCGGGATTCTGGCTGGCTGTACGCCGGAGGAGGAGAAAGGCCTGCAGGATTATGGGCGTTATCTCGGCACCGCTTTCCAGTTGATCGACGATTTACTCGATTACAATGCCGATGGCGAACAGTTAGGTAAAAACGTCGGCGACGATCTGAACGAAGGTAAACCGACGCTGCCGCTGCTGCATGCAATGCATCATGGCACACCAGAACAGGCACAGATGATTCGTACCGCCATCGAACAGGGTAACGGTCGTCATCTTCTGGAACCGGTTCTGGAAGCAATGAACGCTTGTGGCTCTCTTGAATGGACGCGTCAGCGTGCCGAGGAAGAAGCAGACAAAGCCATCGCAGCGTTACAGGTGCTCCCGGACACCCCGTGGCGAGAAGCACTCATCGGCCTCGCGCACATCGCTGTTCAACGCGATCGTTAATCCCCTCCCCCTCATCCCGCGCAGTGCGCGGGATGATTCCAATAAGTTCCATAAAAACACTTATTCAGCGTAATAACGCCTGAAAAACCAGTGTATGTATTTTTATATATTCTGAATATTCACACTCTTTACAGGAACTTTTTAGAGCAATAGGCCATCAGGAGTATAGTGATGCTCGACAGAAGAAGTGTTCTGAATGAAAGCGACTAACTTAAGGAGTGAGGAAAGATGGAAAGTAATTTCATTGACTGGCATCCCGCTGACATCATTGCGGGTTTACGCAAGAAAGGAACGTCAATGGCGGCGGAATCTCGTAGAAATGGTTTGAGTTCCTCAACGCTGGCGAACGCATTATCGCGCCCATGGCCGAAAGGAGAGATGATTATTGCGAAAGCACTGGGAACTGACCCCTGGGTTATCTGGCCATCACGCTACCATGATCCGCAGACCCATGAGTTTATCGACAGAACGCAGTTGATGCGTAGCTACACTAAACCGAAAAAATGAGTGGTCTGGCGGTAGCCCCGCGAACGGGGCTGCCAGCTCTCGGACGATTACTCGCCTTTCACACGCTCAATATTTGCACCTAAAGCGCGCAGTTTGTCTTCAATACGTTCGTAGCCACGATCGATGTGATAAATACGATCAACCACCGTTGTCCCTTCCGCAATACAACCAGCCAGCACCAGGCTTGCTGAAGCACGTAGATCGGTTGCCATAACCTGTGCGCCAGAAAGTTTTTCCACACCGTGACAAATAACGGTATTACTTTCAATTTCGGCATGCGCGCCCATACGACTCAGCTCTGGTACGTGCATAAAGCGGTTTTCAAAGACCGTTTCGGTGATGAATCCGGTGCCTTCTGCCACCAGGTTCAGCAGTGTGAACTGGGCCTGCATATCGGTCGGGAATGCCGGATGCGGCGCGGTACGTACGTTAACAGCTTTCGGCCGTTTGCCATGCATATCCAGGCTAATCCAGTCTTCGCCGACTTCAATGTCCGCTCCAGCGTCACGCAATTTCGCCAGCACAGCGTCAAGAGTATCTGGCTGTGCGTTACGGCAGATAATTTTGCCGCGAGAGATCGCCGCAGCCACAAGGAAAGTACCGGTTTCGATACGATCCGGCAGCACGCGATAGACACCGCCGCCTAAACGTTCCACACCTTCGATGATGATACGATCGGTGCCCTGACCGCTAATTTTCGCACCCAGCGTAATCAGGAAGTTCGCGGTATCGACGATTTCCGGTTCACGCGCTGCGTTTTCAATAATCGTGGTGCCTTCCGCCAGGGTTGCAGCACACATGATGGTCACCGTTGCGCCAACGCTGACTTTATCCATCACGATATGTGCGCCTTTCAGACGACCGTCGACGGAAGCTTTAACGTAACCTTCTTCCAGTTTGATGGTCGCGCCTAATTGTTCGAGGCCAGAAATGTGTAGATCAACCGGACGCGCACCGATCGTACAACCGCCAGGCAGTGAAACTTGCCCCTGCCCAAAGCGCGCTACCAGCGGCCCCAGTGCCCAGATAGAAGCACGCATGGTTTTAACCAGATCGTAAGGTGCGCAGAATACATTAACCTCGCGGGCATCAATATGCACAGAACCATTACGCTCTACTTTCGCACCCAGCTGGCTTAGCAGCTTCATTGATGTATCAACGTCTTTCAGTTTCGGGACGTTCTGGATCTCTACCGGTTCTTCCGCCAGTAGTGCGGCAAAAAGAATAGGCAGAGCAGCATTTTTAGCGCCGGAAATTGTGACTTCGCCCTGGAGCTTCGTTGGCCCCTGAACACGAAATTTATCCATTTAGTTTGTTCTCAGTTAACAATTCATATCCGCTACCGGCGAATCGCCCATAGCTCAAAAGCCGTTCAGTTTGCGATCGCGCGCCCACTCCGCAGGGGTATACGCTTTGATCGACACAGCATGAATGCGGTTATCCGCAATATATTCCATCAGCGGGCCATAGACCGTCTGCTGTTTTTTAACCCGACTCATGCCGTCAAACAACTCACCCACGGCAATAACCTGAAAGTGGCTGCCATCGCCGGAAACGTGGACTTCCTGGAGGGAGAGAGCGTTCATCAACACGCTCTGAATTTCATTATTTTCCATGGGATCTTCAATCATCAGTTAATAAACCAGCGAAACATCTTAGAGCAAAGTTGCGCTGGCATAAATAAGCAAAAAGCCTCGCTGATAAATCAGACAAGGCTCGACTTGCAGGCAGGATTGCCGGACAGGCGGTTAACGCCTTATCCGGCCTGAAAAAATTTAACGAGGCAGAACATCAGCAGGCAAATTATACAATTTCGCCAGGGTATACACTTTGTCGTTTACCCCCTGAAGCGTCACATTGTTGCCCTGCTTTTTCGCCAGATCGATAAGATGGAGCAGCAGCGCCAGTCCACCTGTATCAACGCGGGATACACGGCTAAGATCGATGCAGGTAATCCCCTTCACCGCCTCCTCACGCATTTCCCAAAGCGGTAGCAGAACGTCCTGATCCAGCTCTCCGGATAACGCCAGCGTGTCACCCGTCTGCATCCAGCTCAGTGACTCGCTCATTACTTTTTCTCTTCCAGAGTGATTTTCTGTTGAGAAATCGATTTCAGTTGCGCAGTCAGGCCGTCGATACCTTTGGTACGCAGCAGCGTCCCCCACTCATTTTGTTTGGTGGTGATCATGCTGACACCCTCTGCAATCATGTCGTAAGCCTGCCAGTTGCCCGTCTGGGAGTTTTTACGCCACTGGAAGTCCAGACGCACCGGCGGGCGGCCATTCGGGTCAATAATGGTCACGCGAATAGGCACAATGGTTTTATCACCCAGAGGCTGTTCTGGCGCGATCTGATAAGTCTGACCATGATACATCGCCAATGCCTGACCGTAAGCCTGCTTCAGATACTCACGGAAAGCGGCAAAGTAAGCATCACGCTGGGCGGGAGTCGCACTCTTGTAATACTGGCCCAGAACCAGAGCCCCGGCATATTTCATCTGTACATATGGCAGCAGTTCCTGATCAACAATGGTACGCAGATAATCCGGGTTAGCCCGAATTTGCGGTTGCTCATTCTTCAGGCGATCGAACGTTTTCTGCGCCGCCTCGTCCATCAGCTTATACGGATTGGTCTGGTCTGCCGCGGTTGCTGCACTCAGCGGTGCAATCACCAGCAAAGCGACCATCATTAAACGTTTAAACATGCGTCGGTTCTCCTGAAATTATTTCGTTGTACCCACAGGTTCAGTGGTTTCATTATTACCTGGCGCAGCAGCTGGCGCATCGCCACTATTCTTATTGTCATCGCCTTTACTACCGTAAAGGAACTGACCAATGAGATCTTCCAGCACCATCGCAGACTTAGTGTCCTGGATTGTATCGCCATCCTTCAGGATAGCAGTCCCCAGTTCCGGGTCTTCAAAACCGACGTTTAATGCCAGATATTGTTCCCCCAGCAGGCCGGAAGTACGGATGCTCAGCGAACTGGTATCAGGAATGTGGTTATAACGTTGTTCAATTTCCAGCGTTACGCGTGGCAGATAGGTTTTCGGGTCCAGCGTAATATCCGCCACCCGGCCCACAACAACGCCACCAATGCTGACCGGAGAGCGCGCTTTCAGGCCGCCAATGTTATCGAACGTCGCATAAAGCGTATAGGTCGGTTCAGTACGTATGGACGTCACGTTCGCCGCCTTCAGGCAAACAAACAGCGCCGCCAGCAGTGCTGCTAATAAAAAGATACCCACCCAAATTTCATTTTTTTTCGTTTGCATGAACTCAATTCCCAAACATCAATGCGGTCAGCACAAAATCCAGCCCCAGAACAGCCAGAGACGAGTGGACAACGGTGCGAGTGGTTGCCCGGCTAATCCCGGCAGACGTCGGGATGGCGTCGTAGCCGTTAAACAACGAAATCCACGTCACCGTGATGGCGAACACCACGCTCTTAATCAGACAGTTGACCAGATCCATACGCCAGTCGACGGCATTTTGCATTGCCGACCAGAAGAACCCGCTATCAATGCCTTTCCAACTGACGCCGACCAGTGATCCGCCCCAGATCCCCACGGCGACGAAGATGACCGTCAGCAGTGGCAATGAAATAACCCCAGCCCAGAAACGGGGAGAAATAACCCGACGCAACGGATCCACCGCCATCATCTCCATACTGGAGAGTTGCTCTGTGGCGCGCATCAGGCCAATTTCTGCGGTTAACGCCGAACCGGCACGTCCGGCAAACAACAACGCGGCAACCACCGGCCCCAGTTCACGCAGTAGTGATAACGCCACCAGCATACCCAGACTGGTTTCCGCACTATAAGTGGTCAGAACCAGATAACCTTGCAGCCCCAGCACCATTCCGATGAACACGCCAGAAACCACAATAATAAGCATCGACAGGACGCCAACATTATAGAGCTGACGTACCAGCAGTGGCGCATGTTTGCGAAATTCCGGTTTGCCGACCAGCGCATTGAATAACATTAACCCGGCCCGCCCGAACGTTCTCAGGGTTTTAATCCCTTTATGTCCGAGCGACGCCAGCGCATTTAACAGCATGAGTGGCTTAACTCCCTGGTAAAAGATCAGCGTGATAATCGCCGGCAGGATAGCGGAACGGAACAGGCCCGTCAGCTATCCCGTCCAGAAACTGACGTACGCGCGGATCAGGATTCGCCTGCAACGCCTGGGCGCTGCCATGAGCGACAATTTTTTTGTCCGCCAGGATCCAGGCGTGATCCGCAATACTTAACACTTCCGGCACATCGTGAGAAACCACCACACAAGTCACGCCCAGCGCGCTGTTCAGCTCAGAAATCAGCTTCACCAGTACGCCCATGGTGATGGGATCTTGCCCAACAAAGGGTTCATCAAACATGATGAGATCCGGCTCCAGCGCAATTGCTCGCGCCAGCGCTGCACGCCGCGCCATCCCTCCGGAAAGTTCAGAAGGCATCAGTTTAGCCGCTCCGCGCAGCCCCACGGCCTCCAGCTTCATCATCACTGTGCTATGCAATAAAGGTGCGGGAAGTTGGGTATGTTCGCGTAGTGGATAGGCAACGTTGTCAAATACGTTCATATCTGTGAACAACGCCCCGGACTGAAACAACATGCTCATCCGTTTGCGCACTGTATACAGGCGCGAACGAGACATCGCCGGAATATTCTCACCATCGAAAAGGATCTCACCATGATCTGGTGCGATTTGCCCGCCAATCAGACGGAGTAGCGTCGTTTTACCGATGCCTGATGGTCCCATGATCGCCGTGATCTTCCCTCGCGGCACGGTCAGGGAAATATTATCGAAGATGCAGCGATTGCCACGCGTAAAACTGACATCGCGCATATCGACTAAATTCGCCACAGACTGCTCCATAATTCACCCTTCGTCTTGCGTTGATTTTCTAAGCATGGCGCTCAATTTAACCTTGAACCCAACATATTTACAGAATATTACCCGCCGTGGTTAGCGAAAGCTGGCATTTGTTTTACTTTTTAGCCGCATAAAGTCAAAATTAAGAATCCGTTACGGCTTTCTGAAAATCTTCAGCGGACCGGCGAGTATACCTGAAGAAAGGACGTTAGATGCTTTTAGCTACGGCACTGTTAATTGTTGGTTTACTTTTGGTCGTTTACAGTGCCGACCGCCTGGTATTTGCCGCGTCCATTCTTTGCCGATCCTTTGGCATACCGCCACTGATCATCGGCATGACGGTGGTCAGTATTGGCACATCGTTACCAGAAATCATCGTTTCGCTTGCCGCATCACTGCACGAACAACGCGATTTAGCCGTTGGTGTAGCCCTCGGATCAAACATTATCAATATTTTGCTGATCCTCGGTCTGGCTGCGCTGGTACGTCCTTTTACCGTCCATTCCGATGTTCTGCGCCGCGAATTACCCTTAATGTTGTTGGTCAGTGTGGTGGCCGGTTCCGTACTCTATGACGGACAACTTAGTCGCAGCGATGGTATCTTTCTCCTCTTTCTGGCTGTGCTATGGCTGCTGTTCATTGTTAAACTTGCACGTCTGGCTGAACGTCAGGGGACTGACAGCCTGACCAGAGAGCAGCTTGCAGAGCTGCCGCGTGAAGGCGGATTGCCCGTCGCGTTTTTATGGCTCGGCATTGCGCTGATCATCATGCCAGTGGCCACGCGGATGGTGGTTGATAACGCCACGGTGCTGGCGAATTACTTTGCCATCAGCGAGTTGACGATGGGTCTGACGGCAATCGCTATCGGAACCAGTCTGCCAGAGCTGGCAACCGCAATCGCGGGGGTTCGCAAAGGTGAAAACGACATTGCTGTCGGGAATATCATTGGCGCAAACATTTTTAATATTGTCATCGTGTTGGGTTTACCCGCGCTGATAACGCCTGGAGAGATTGATCCACTGGCGTACAGTCGTGACTACAGCGTGATGTTGCTGGTGAGCATTATTTTTGCGTTGCTGTGCTGGCGGCGCTCCCCGCAACCGGGCCGTGGTGTAGGGGTATTATTAACTGGCGGATTTATCGTATGGCTGGCGATGTTGTACTGGTTATCGCCAATACTCGTTGAATAACTGGAAACGCATTATGTCGCACGTAGAGTTACAACCGGGTTTTGACTTTCAGCAAGCAGGTAAAGAAGTCCTGGCGATTGAACGTGACTGCCTGGCGGAGCTTGATCAATACATCAATCAGAATTTCACGCTTGCCTGTGAAAAGATGTTCTGGTGTAAAGGGAAAGTTGTCGTCATGGGGATGGGGAAATCGGGGCATATTGGGCGCAAAATGGCGGCAACGTTTGCCAGCACTGGTACACCTTCATTTTTCGTCCATCCAGGTGAAGCTGCTCATGGTGATTTGGGTATGGTCACCCCGCAGGACGTGGTGATTGCTATCTCTAACTCCGGTGAATCCAGCGAAATCACGGCCTTAATTCCAGTGCTTAAGCGTCTTCACGTGCCGTTAATCTGCATCACCGGTCGCCCGGAGAGCAGCATGGCGCGCGCCGCAGATGTGCATCTGTGTGTTAAAGTAGCGAAAGAAGCCTGTCCGTTAGGGCTGGCACCGACCAGCAGCACGACCGCCACGCTGGTTATGGGCGATGCGCTCGCTGTCGCGCTGTTAAAAGCACGCGGCTTTACTGCTGAAGATTTTGCGCTCTCACACCCCGGCGGCGCACTGGGTCGTAAACTTCTGCTGCGCGTAAACGATATTATGCATACGGGCGATGAGATCCCGCATGTTAAGAAAACGGCCAGCCTGCGCGACGCGTTGCTGGAAGTTACCCGCAAAAATCTTGGTATGACGGTCATTTGCGATGACAATATGATGATTGAAGGCATCTTTACCGACGGTGATTTACGCCGTGTCTTCGATATGGGTGTGGATGTTCGTCAGTTAAGTATTGCCGATGTGATGACGCCGGGGGGAATACGTGTACGCCCAGGCATTCTGGCCGTTGAGGCACTGAACTTAATGCAGTCCCGCCATATCACCTCCGTGATGGTTGCCGATGGCGACCATTTACTCGGTGTGTTACATATGCATGATTTACTGCGTGCAGGCGTAGTGTAAAGATTCAAGGATAAACAACAATGAGCAAAGCAGGTGCGTCGCTTGCGACCTGTTACGGCCCTGTCAGCGCCGACGTTATGGCAAAAGCAGAGAACATTCGTCTGCTGATCCTCGACGTTGATGGCGTACTGTCAGATGGCCTGATTTATATGGGTAATAACGGCGAAGAGCTGAAAGCGTTCAACGTTCGTGACGGTTATGGCATTCGTTGTGCGCTCACCTCTGATATTGAAGTCGCTATCATTACCGGGCGAAAGGCTAAACTGGTAGAAGATCGTTGTGCCACATTGGGGATCACTCACTTGTATCAGGGGCAGTCAAACAAACTGATCGCCTTTAGCGATTTGCTGGAAAAACTGGCGATTGCCCCGGAAAATGTGGCTTATGTCGGCGATGATCTCATCGACTGGCCGGTAATGGAAAAAGTGGGTTTAAGCGTCGCCGTGGCCGATGCGCATCCACTGTTGCTCCCGCGCGCCGATTACGTAACGCGCATTGCTGGCGGTCGTGGCGCAGTGCGAGAAGTTTGCGACTTATTACTCCTGGCGCAGGGCAAACTGGATGAAGCCAAAGGGCAATCGATATGAGTAAAGCCAGACGTTGGGTTATCATTGTGCTATCACTGGCGGTTCTGGTGATGATCGGCATTAATATGGCCGAAAAAGACGATACCGCCCAGGTGGTCGTCAACAATAATGATCCCACCTATAAAAGCGAGCATACGGACACGCTCGTCTATAACCCAGAAGGGGCACTAAGCTATCGATTGATTGCTCAACACGTTGAATATTATTCCGATCAGGCCGTTTCGTGGTTTACGCAGCCGGTACTTACCACGTTTGATAAGGATAAAATCCCGACATGGTCCGTAAAAGCAGATAAAGCCAAGCTGACCAATGACCGGATGCTCTATTTATATGGACACGTTGAAGTCAACGCACTCGTGCCGGACTCTCAACTTCGCAGAATCACGACGGATAACGCGCAGATCAATCTGGTGACGCAGGATGTTACCTCTGAAGACCTTGTCACGTTATACGGAACAACATTTAACTCCAGCGGTCTGAAAATGCGCGGCAACTTACGCAGCAAGAACGCCGAGCTGATTGAAAAGGTTAGAACATCCTATGAAATTCAAAACAAACAAACTCAGCCTTAATCTTGTGCTTGCCAGCTCACTTCTGGCCGCCAGCATTCCGGCATTTGCCGTAACCGGAGACACTGATCAGCCGATCCACATTGAATCGGACCAGCAATCTCTTGATATGCAAGGCAACGTGGTTACCTTTACCGGTAATGTCATCGTCACCCAGGGCACCATCAAAATTAATGCCGACAAAGTGGTCGTTACCCGTCCGGGCGGCGAACAAGGTAAAGAAGTGATTGACGGCTACGGTAAACCGGCAACGTTCTACCAGATGCAGGACAACGGTAAACCCGTTGAAGGTCACGCTTCCCAGATGCACTACGAACTGGCAAAAGATTTTGTCGTTCTGACGGGTAATGCTTATCTGCAGCAGGTCGATAGCAACATTAAGGGTGATAAGATCACTTACCTGGTGAAAGAGCAGAAAATGCAGGCGTTCAGCGACAAAGGCAAGCGCGTAACCACCGTTCTGGTGCCGTCGCAGCTGCAGGACAAAAACAACAAAGGCCAGACCCCGGCACAGAAGAAGGGTAATTAATTCGTTATGGCAACATTAACTGCAAAGAACCTTGCAAAAGCCTATAAAGGCCGCCGCGTGGTAGAAGACGTCAGCCTGACCGTCAACTCCGGGGAAATTGTCGGTCTGCTGGGGCCAAACGGTGCCGGTAAGACCACCACTTTCTACATGGTTGTTGGCATTGTGCCGCGCGATGCGGGCAATATCATTATTGATGATGACGATATCAGTCTGCTGCCTCTGCATGCGCGCGCGCGCCGCGGTATCGGCTATCTGCCGCAGGAAGCCTCCATTTTTCGTCGCCTCAGCGTTTACGATAACCTGATGGCGGTACTGCAAATTCGTGACGACTTGTCTGCTGAACAACGTGAAGACCGCGCGAACGAGCTGATGGAAGAGTTTCACATCGAACACCTGCGTGACAGCATGGGGCAGTCACTCTCCGGGGGTGAACGTCGCCGTGTAGAAATTGCCCGTGCACTGGCTGCGAATCCGAAATTTATTCTGCTTGATGAACCATTTGCCGGGGTTGACCCGATCTCGGTTATCGACATCAAACGCATCATTGAGCACTTGCGCGACAGCGGCCTGGGCGTGCTGATCACCGACCATAACGTGCGTGAAACGCTGGCGGTTTGTGAACGCGCTTATATCGTCAGTCAGGGGCATTTGATCGCCCACGGCACGCCTACAGAAATCTTACAAGACGAACATGTTAAGCGTGTATACCTTGGGGAAGACTTCAGACTCTGATAGGGTAGAAGTTTGCGACGTTTTATCAGGAGAGTACGATTCTGAACATGAAGCAAGGTTTGCAACTCAGGCTTAGCCAACAACTGGCGATGACGCCACAGCTCCAACAGGCTATTCGTCTGTTGCAGTTGTCGACGCTGGAACTTCAGCAGGAGCTACAGCAGGCGCTGGAGAGTAATCCGCTGCTTGAGCAAATCGACACTCATGAAGAAATCGACACCCGCGAAACGCAAGACAGTGAAACACTGGACACCGCCGACGCACTCGAACAAAAAGAGATGCCGGAAGAGCTGCCGCTCGATGCCAGTTGGGACACCATTTACACCGCTGGTACACCCTCCGGCACCAGCGGTGACTACATTGACGACGAGCTGCCGGTCTATCAGGGCGAAACAACGCAGACCTTGCAAGATTACCTGATGTGGCAAGTCGAGCTGACACCGTTTTCCGACACTGACCGCGCTATTGCTACCTCTATCGTCGATGCCGTTGATGACACCGGTTATCTGACTGTTCCGCTGGAAGATATTCTCGAAAGTATGGGCGATGAAGAAATCGACATCGATGAAGTTGAAGCCGTCCTGAAGCGGATCCAACGGTTTGATCCGGTCGGCGTAGCGGCGAAAGATCTGCGTGACTGCCTGCTGATCCAACTCTCCCAATTCGATAAAACTACGCCGTGGCTGGAAGAGGCGAGACTGATCATTAGCGATCATCTCGATCTGTTAGCCAATCACGACTTCCGCACCTTAATGCGCGTCACGCGACTGAAAGAAGATGTGCTGAAAGAAGCCGTCAATCTGATCCAGTCGCTCGATCCACGCCCCGGACAGTCGATCCAGACTGGTGAACCGGAGTATGTTATTCCAGATGTACTGGTGCGTAAGCATAACGGTCACTGGACGGTAGAACTCAACAGCGACAGCATTCCGCGTCTGCAAATCAACCAGCACTACGCCTCGATGTGCAATAACGCGCGCAACGACGGTGACAGCCAGTTTATCCGCAGCAATCTGCAGGATGCCAAATGGTTGATCAAGAGTCTGGAAAGCCGTAACGATACGCTACTACGCGTGAGTCGCTGTATCGTTGAACAGCAGCAAGCCTTCTTTGAGCAAGGCGAAGAATATATGAAACCGATGGTACTGGCCGATATCGCCCAGGCTGTCGAAATGCATGAATCGACGATATCTCGCGTGACCACGCAAAAATACCTGCATAGTCCACGAGGCATTTTTGAACTGAAGTATTTCTTTTCCAGTCACGTCAATACCGAGGGCGGCGGCGAAGCTTCCTCAACGGCAATTCGTGCGCTGGTGAAGAAATTAATCGCGGCGGAAAACCCAGCGAAACCGCTAAGCGACAGCAAGTTAACCTCTTTGCTGTCGGAACAAGGTATCATGGTGGCACGCCGCACTGTTGCGAAGTACCGAGAGTCTTTATCCATTCCGCCGTCAAACCAGCGTAAACAGCTCGTTTGACCCAACCGATAAGGAAGACACTATGCAGCTCAACATTACCGGAAATAACGTCGAGATCACCGAGGCACTGCGCGAATTTGTTACTGCTAAATTTGCCAAACTTGAGCAATATTTTGACCGAATCAACCAGGTCTATGTTGTTCTGAAAGTGGAGAAAGTCACCCATACCTCAGATGCAACACTGCATGTAAACGGTGGTGAAATTCATGCCAGCGCGGAAGGTCAGGACATGTACGCTGCCATTGATGGCTTAATTGATAAGCTGGCACGCCAGTTGACCAAACATAAAGATAAACTGAAACAACACTAATTGTCCGGGCAATTAGCATGTGCATGGCGGCCTGTTGTGCGGCACAACGGGCCATTTGTACAGTTAATGCTCCGAACCTGTTCCACCGTTTGAGTGAGCAGGTTCTTAGGTGAAATTATGACAAATAATGATACAACTCTACAGCTTAGCACTGTTCTTAACAGGGAATGTACGCGAAGCCGCGTCCACTGTCAGAGCAAAAAACGCGCCCTGGAAATCATCAGCGAGCTGGCGGCGAAACAACTTAGCCTGCCGCCTCAGGTGGTTTTTGAAGCTATCCTGACGCGGGAAAAAATGGGCAGTACCGGTATCGGCAATGGTATAGCCATTCCGCATGGCAAACTGGAAGAAGATACTCTGCGCGCCGTTGGCGTTTTCGTTCAGCTCGAAACGCCCATAGCTTTCGATGCCATTGACAACCAACCGGTAGATTTACTGTTTGCGTTGCTGGTTCCGGCTGACCAAACCAAAACGCACCTGCATACTCTGTCGCTGGTGGCGAAACGTCTGGCGGATAAAACCATCTGCCGCCGTTTACGCGCAGCCCAGAGCGATGAAGAGCTGTATCAAATCATTACGGATACCGAAGGTACTCCGGATGAAGCGTAGTTATTCGGTAATGTCTCTTTTAGACGTTGTGAGGAGAAACAGTACATGGTACTGATGATCGTCAGCGGACGTTCAGGTTCAGGTAAATCTGTCGCCCTTCGTGCGCTGGAAGATATGGGTTTTTACTGCGTGGATAACCTCCCCGTAGTGTTGTTACCCGATCTGGCTCGAACTCTGGCCGATCGCGAGATTTCTGCCGCCGTCAGCATTGATGTTCGTAATATGCCGGAGTCACCAGAAATATTCGAACAGGCGATGAGTAACCTACCTGACGCTTTCTCACCGCAACTCCTGTTCCTGGATGCCGACCGTAATACCTTAATTCGTCGTTACAGTGACACGCGCCGCCTGCATCCGCTTTCCAGCAAAAACCTGTCGCTGGAAAGTGCTATCGACAAAGAAAGCGATCTACTGGAACCACTGCGTTCGCGAGCGGATCTGATTGTCGATACCTCAGAAATGTCCGTTCACGAGCTGGCAGAAATGTTGCGTACCCGTTTACTGGGTAAACGTGAACGCGAACTGACCATGGTCTTTGAGTCTTTCGGCTTCAAACACGGTATCCCTATCGATGCAGATTACGTCTTTGACGTGCGCTTCTTGCCGAACCCGCACTGGGATCCAAAACTGCGTCCGATGACAGGTCTTGATAAGCCTGTCGCCGCGTTCCTCGACCGCCACACAGAAGTACACAATTTTATTTACCAGACGCGAAGCTATCTTGAGCTATGGTTACCTATGCTGGAAACCAACAACCGTAGCTACCTGACGGTCGCCATTGGTTGTACTGGCGGGAAGCACCGTTCGGTGTATATTGCAGAGCAGTTGGCAGACTACTTCCGTTCACGCGGTAAAAACGTCCAGTCACGCCATCGTACGCTGGAAAAACGTAAACCATGACCGTCAAGCAAACTGTTGAAATCACAAACAAGCTGGGCATGCATGCCCGGCCTGCAATGAAGCTGTTTGAATTAATGCAGGGTTTTGACGCTGAAGTGCTGTTACGTAACGATGAAGGCACTGAAGCTGAAGCCAACAGCGTTATTGCGCTGCTGATGCTGGATTCTGCCAAAGGACGGCAGATTGAAGTCGAAGCGACCGGTCCACAGGAAGAGGAAGCACTGGCCGCCGTTATCGCCCTCTTTAACTCTGGTTTTGATGAAGATTAATTTTCATCACTTTGACATACAAATCCCTTCAAGCTCCCCCCGACAATAAAAAAAGCGCGTACTGAAATCGTTATTAATGACGGAAATTGTACATTTTGTGCGCTTTTCACTTTCAGAAGAACCTTAAGAAAACCTTAAGAGGCATTGTTTAGGTTTTGTTTAAGTTATTCGACCATACTGGAGATCGTCAGAAAATATTTCCAGGAGATGGTATGATTCGCTTATCTGAACAAAATCCCCTGGGCACCGGAAGACATCGGAAATGCTATGCGCATCCGGAAGATGCCCAACGCTGTATCAAGATTGTCTACCACCGTGGTGATGGTGGTGATAAAGAGATCCGCCGTGAGTTAAAGTATTACGCGCATCTTGGTCGCCGGTTAAAAGACTGGAGTGGAATACCGCGCTATCACGGTACCGTGGAGACGGATTGCGGAACGGGTTATGTCTACGATGTGATTGCCGATTTCGACGGTAAGCCCTCCGTTACGCTGACCGAATTTGCAGAACAATGTCGTTACGAAGAAGACGTTGCACAGCTGCGCCAGTTACTGAAACAGCTGAAACGTTATTTGCAGGATAACCATATCGTGACGATGTCGTTGAAGCCGCAGAATATCCTCTGTCACCGCATCAGTGAGTCAGAGGTTATCCCCGTCGTCTGCGACAACATTGGTGAAAGCACGTTGATTCCACTGGCGACCTGGTCAAAGTGGTGTTGTCAACGAAAGCAAGAGCGGTTATGGAAACGGTTTATCGCCCAGCCGGCACTGGCTATTGCCCTACAGAAAGATCTGCAACCACGTGAGAGCAAAACGCTGGCCCTCACTTCGCGCGAAGCTTAATTCAGCTGGTGTTGTTGCATAAACGACTCACCGCCTAACTGATACATCTGCCGTAAAATCCACGCCTGACGGCTACGCACATAGCCCGATGGCGCGGAGACTTTGAAACGCAGTGGATTAGGTAATACGGCAGCCAGTAACGCAGCTTCCGACCGGGTAAGTTTGCTCGCGGGTTTGTGGAAATAACGTTGTGCCGCAGCTTCGACGCCAAACACACCGTCGCCAAATTCGGCGATATTCAGATAAACCGTCAGGATACGCTTTTTGCTCCAGACTGTTTCTATCCCCAGCGTTAATCCGGCTTCCAACCCTTTTCGTACCCAGCTACGTCCATCCCATAAAAAGAGATTTTTGGCTGTTTGCTGAGAAATCGTTGATGCGCCGCGAATACGGTTTTCATTGCGCTCGTTGTGCGCCAGGGCTTGCTCAATGGAAGCGACATCAAAGCCCCAGTGCTCAGGAAACTTCTGATCTTCTGCGGCAATCACCGCCAGTCCCATCCACGGCGAGATTTGATCCATACTGACCCAGTCAGAATGTGCCACGTAACGAAAATTGCCATGCAGCCAGGCGCTGACTTGTCGCTCGGCCATTACCGCTGAGAAAGGAACAGGCGCAACGCTAAACAACGCGATGCCCCCGCCCCAGAAAACGGCGAGGACAACCATTGACCGTAGAAGAAAACGGCGAACGAAACTAAACACCGTTAAGCGGCTTTTAATCATTCAGTCAGAACCAGCACGCGGGAAACCAGCTTATCAATGCCGCTCGCCGCTTCTGCAATGTTCTGCGCCAGCATATATGCCGGGGTGGTGACAATCTTATTGTCTTCATCAACCACGATATCATCGACAGGACACGGCACATGCTCCGCGCCCATCTCTTCCAGCACTTCTGCGGTATCGATATCAGTACCGATGGTCAAACGCAGCGGGAAATCGAAAATTTTCGGCAGCATCGCCGGGGCAATACACATAAAACCAAGCGGTTTTCCGGCCTGATGCATCGCTTGTGCCAGCGCCTTTAATTCACGGTCAACGGTGCATTCGCTACCAAGACTGGCAAAATTGCTTAAATTCTTCGCCGCGCCAAACCCCCCCGGCACAATCAACGCATCCAGTTCAGCGGCATCGGCCTGAGCCAGAGGACGGATTTCACCGCGCGTTATTCGTGCCGCTTCAATCAGCACATTGCGCGTTTCCGGCATCGCTTCGCCAGTTAAATGGTTGATAACATCAACCTGCTGCTTATCCGGTGCAAAGCAGACCGCCTGCGCACCGCTGCGTGAAATAGCTAACAACGTCAACACCGCTTCATGAATTTCAGAACCGTCATAGACGCCGCATCCGCTCAGAATTACGCCAATTTTCTTCATTGTGATCATCCTTTCGCAATTGACTGAAACACATTAATTTTTTTAATAAAAATGCTACGCATCACACATTTAACTGATTCATGTAACAAATCATTTAAGTTTTGCTATCTTAACTGCGTGCGGCCTGAAAAAAAGTGCTGTGCCCTTGTAACTCATCATAAAAATTTACGGCGCAGCCAAGATTTCCCTGGTGTTGGCGCAGTATTCGCGCACCCCGGTCTAGCCGGGGTCATTTTTTAGTAGCTTTTGCCACCCACGCTTTCAGTACTTCTACGTCGTGACGCCACTCTTCTTTCATCTCTTCAATCCATTCACCGACGTTATCTTCCCACGCAGGAAGGTCAGGAGACTGAATTTGCTGACCCAGCTGTTGCAGATGGCGTAACCCCACTGAACCCGCCGCGCCTTTAATTTTATGCCCTTCCTCGACGATGCCTTTTTTATCCTGCGCCGTCAGGTTCGACTCCAGTACACTCACATAGCCCGGCATCATCTTCTCAAACACCGCTAACCCGTCGGTAATCAGCTTCGGTCCTACAAGTTCGAGATATTGTTCCAGCATGGGAATATCGAGTAATGCTTCAGATTTGCTGTTCTCTTCTGTCGTCACCGTGCTCTCCTCATCATCCTGGGTATCCCAGAATTTCTTGATCATCGCGGTTAGCGCTGGAACAGAAAGCGGCTTACTCAGCACATCATCCATTCCAGCATTGAGGTACTCTTGTTTGTCTTTCAGTACGTTAGCGGTTAAGGCTACCAGCGGTGGTAAATCCTCGCGCGGATATCGCTTCGTCAGTTCACGAGAGATATCCAGCCCGGTCATATCTGGCAACTGAATATCCAGCAACACCAGGTCGTATTCACCCGGTTTAAACATCTCCAGCGCCGCCTTGCCGGTCATTGCGACATCAACGCTGTTTCCTAATTTTTCCAGCACAGAACGCGCGACAATCACGTTCAGTTCAATGTCCTCTACTAGCAGCACATTCAGCGCCGGTAAAGGCATATCGTCTTCGTCAAACGCATCATCGACCTCTTCAGCCACCGACGGTGCGTGGATCGTCAACGTAAAGGTGGAACCTTTGCCCTGTTCGCTGGTAACCGTAATATCGCCGCCCATATTTTTCGCCAGACGACGAGAAACGGCCAGACCAATACCGGTGCCAGTGGCAGGTTTACCGCCATGACTGTCTTTCACCTGGTAATACATGGCGAAGATTTTATCCAGCTCATCCTGCGGAATGCCGATACCAGAGTCTTCCACTTCAAAATGCAGCATATCGCCTTCATCGTAGCGCACGCGCACGGTAACCTGGCCTTGCTGGGTGAATTTGACGGCGTTACTGATGAGATTCCACAGGATCTGCCGTAAACGCGTCCCGTCGGTAATGACCTGATGCGGTAATGGCAGCGTCGGCTCCAGATTAAAGCGCAATCCTTTCTGTTGCGCCTGCAATGCGGAGAGATTTTCCAGATCGGCAAGGAAGCTGGTGAAATCAACCGGCTGATTATCAAGCTGGACCTTGCGCCGCTCCATCTTATCCATGTCAATAATATCGTTGAAGATATTCCCCAGCGTGACGGCAGAAACATGGATGGTTTTGAGATATTTTTCCTGCTCAGCGGTAAGTTCAGTATCCAGCAGAATGCGGCTCAGGCCGACGATACCGTTCAGCGGTGTACGCAATTCGTGACTGATGGTGGAAATAAACGTCGTTTTGTCGCGGCTGGCGCGTTCAAGTGCATCCTGATACCGCTTACGCTCGGTAATGTCGCGACCAAAGCCCATCAAACCGTGACGTTTACCCACGCGGTCGTAGTACGGCACTTTACGGATTTCAAAGCAGGCTTTGCGTCCGTCGGGATAATCCAGCCACTGCTCATAGGTCAGTGACACATTATGACGGAACACTTTTTCATCGGTTTCAATGACTTTCGCAGCGGCTTCCGGTGAGTAAACATCAGCAGGTTTCAGGTGAACCAGTTGTTTTTCGCTTTTTCCGGTCAGCAGCTCCATCGCGCGGTTACAGCCGGAAAACTCTTTATCTTCGTTACGATAAAAAACCAGGTCGGGTGAAGCATCAAGGAAGGAACGTAAGAATGAGGATTGCTGCTCGAGCTGAATTTGTGTCTCTTCGCGCTCTTTAATTTCAATTTTCAGTTGGCCGAAGGTTTCCTGCAGTTCTGCTTCCGCTTTTTCACGAACGGCAATTTCCTGATTTAGCTGGGCAATATTATCTTTTAACTGAACGTTGAGGCTCAAATCGCGCTCGCGCATCTCCTCCAGTTTTTGCACCAGCCGTGACAGACGTTGTCGTGACTCCTCCAGTTGCTCAACGACCACTGAAAGAAAGTAGACCGCCCACGGCGTAATCAGCAGACCAAAGAAGATAGAACGAATAACATCAATGCTTTCGACCTGACCATGCAGCACCATGGTCACTGCCATTTGTACCACAATGGCAAGAACGACGAGGGCCAGCGCCAGCAACATTGAGAAGCGCACCAGACCTAACTTCATCATCAGGTCAACATAATACTGCGCCAGCAGACGAATTTGCTTCATTAGGGAATTCCTTCACGACAACCTGCCCCAATAATACCCAATTCTGACAGTTACGTTATAAATTGTGTGAGAAATGCGGAATTCCCCTCAATGGCCTACTCCGTTGGAGGTAGCCACGGACGTCCCAGCGCCGATCCCTGTACGCCATGTTCATTCAGATAGCGATCCAGCTCGACCATTCCCGTCCATCGATTTTCGCACCACAGCGGAGCAAGCAGCGTCGGGCGACGGGCGCTGGCGGAAATGCGGTGGTAGATCACTTCCGGTGGCGTATGGCGAATCATTTCTCCGGCAGTGAGCGTGTAATCGTCCAGTTCAATACCGTTCAAACGCCCCGCTTCCCAGGCTTTCGCCATAATGCTGCCTTTTACTATATGTAGCGGATGCAGCTTTATGCCGTCCACGCCGGTTTCAACCACTCGCTCCAGCGTTTGCAAACATTCAGCCTGCCCTTCGCCAGGCAGGCCGACAATTAAGTGAGAACACACCTTCAGCCCGCGCTCACGCGCCAGCTGCGTCGTGCGCTGATAGCAGGCAAAATCATGACCGCGATTGATGCGATGCAGCGTTTTGTCGTGGGCGGTTTGTAGCCCCAGCTCCAGCCACACTTCGTAGCCCTGGTCCTTATATTCGCAAAGCAGATCCAGCACCGCATCCGGCACGCAGTCCGGGCGGGTACCAACACACAAACCGACAATATTGGCCTGGCTCACCGCCTGCTGATACATAGAACGCAGCACCTGAACTTCCGCAAAGGTGCTGGTATACGCCTGAAAGTAGGCCAGATAGCGTTTAGCGCGGTTAACTAAATTCGCCTGGTGCGCCAGTTGCTCAGCAATGGAATGATGCTGCTGCGCTTCATCGGCAAACGAGGCAACATTACAGAATGTGCAGCCACCACGCCCGATGGTACCGTCACGGTTAGGGCAGCTAAAACCACCGTGCAGCGTCAGCTTATGCACCTTTTGCCCATAACGACGGGTGAGATCACCACCAAACATATTGACTAATTTCTGTAACTGCATAATCTGATAGACCGCGCCTTGAAAAGAGGCCAAAGCCTGCCATTTTTAGCTCAATTCGGCGATGACCTGGATCAATCGTCCCAGCCTGCTTTTATCAATTGCATAATCAATCAAAATTACCGAAATTTCATGCATTATCACATAAATCACTTTTGCTTATCTTGTGTCAGATTTTTTTATCTCCTTATGGATTTTAGGCAAAAACAGTAGCATGAAACGTCATTACCAATTAAGGCAGTATAAAATGCTGGTTTTCTCATCAGTTCAAGACAGGATAAGGGTTAACACGCCTTTATGACAGTCAGGAATTGACTGCTTCCCTAACGACGCCTCTTTTCAACTTAATTAACAAATCCTTTTTAATTTCAATAAATTAATAAAGAATTTTGCGCTAAAGCACATTTCTGTACCAATAAGCTTGCCATTTGACCTGTATCAGCTTTCCCGATAAGTTGGAAATCCGCTGGAAGCTTTCTGGATGAGCAGCCTGCTCATCATATTTATGCAGTAATTGAGATCCCCTCTTCACCGTATTAATCGATGCGAAAAGGACAACAAGGGGGCGAATGCGAGGCGCGCGTATGAAACGCAAACCCCGTCGCCACGCTCTTTCTGTGCCCGTGCGCAGCGGTTCGGAAGTGGGGTTCCCGCAGAGCCTGGGGGAGGTTCACGATATGTTGTACGATAAATCCCTTGAGAGGGATAACTGTGGTTTCGGCCTGATCGCCCACATAGAAGGCGAACCTAGCCACAAGGTAGTGCGTACTGCAATACACGCACTGGCCCGCATGCAGCACCGTGGCGCGATTCTCGCCGATGGTAAAACCGGTGACGGTTGCGGCTTGCTGTTACAAAAACCGGATCGCTTTTTTCGCATTGTTGCGCAGGAGCGAGGCTGGCGTTTAGCGAAAAACTACGCCGTCGGGATGCTTTTCCTGAATAAAGATCCTGAACTCGCCGCGACCGCACGCCGCATCGTTGAAGAAGAGCTGCAACGCGAAACGTTGTCGATTGTCGGCTGGCGTGATGTCCCCACTAACGAAGGCGTGCTGGGTGAAATCGCCCTCTCCTCTCTGCCACGCATTGAGCAAATTTTTGTGAACGCCCCGGCAGGTTGGCGTCCGCGCGATATGGAGCGCCGTCTGTTTATCGCCCGCCGCCGCATTGAAAAGCGTCTCGAAGCTGACAAAGACTTCTACGTCTGTAGCCTGTCGAATCTGGTGAACATCTATAAAGGTCTGTGTATGCCGGCGGATCTGCCGCGCTTCTACCTGGACCTCGCGGACCTGCGTCTGGAATCGGCCATCTGCCTGTTCCACCAGCGCTTCTCCACTAACACCGTACCGCGCTGGCCGCTGGCGCAGCCGTTCCGCTACCTGGCGCATAACGGTGAAATCAACACCATCACCGGTAACCGCCAATGGGCGCGCGCGCGTACCTATAAATTCCAGACACCGCTGATCCCTGACCTGCACGACGCCGCGCCGTTCGTCAACGAAACCGGTTCTGACTCCAGTTCCATGGATAACATGCTGGAACTGCTGCTGGCTGGCGGGATGGATATCATCCGCGCCATGCGTCTGTTAGTACCACCCGCCTGGCAGAACAACCCGGATATGGACCCGGAACTGCGTGCCTTCTTTGACTTTAACTCCATGCATATGGAGCCGTGGGATGGCCCGGCGGGCATCGTGATGTCCGATGGTCGTTTTGCTGCCTGTAACCTCGACCGTAACGGTCTGCGTCCGGCGCGCTATGTCATCACCAAAGATAAGCTCATCACCTGCGCCTCTGAAGTCGGTATCTGGGATTATCAGCCTGACGAAGTGGTCGAAAAAGGCCGCGTAGGGCCGGGTGAACTGATGGTGATCGACACCCGCAGTGGGCGTATTCTGCACTCGGCTGAAACCGATGACGACCTGAAAAGCCGCCATCCTTATAAAGAGTGGATGGAGAAAAACGTCCGCCGTTTGGTGCCGTTTGAAGACTTGCCCGATGAAGAAGTGGGTAGCCGCGAACTGGACGACGACACGCTTGCCAGCTACCAGAAACAGTTTAACTACAGCGCGGAAGAGCTGGATTCGGTGATCCGCGTCCTGGGTGAAAACGGTCAGGAAGCCGTCGGTTCGATGGGCGACGACACCCCATTCGCCGTGCTCTCCAGCCAGCCGCGTATTATTTACGACTACTTCCGTCAGCAGTTTGCCCAGGTCACTAACCCGCCAATCGACCCGCTACGTGAAGCGCATGTTATGTCGCTCGCCACCAGCATCGGTCGTGAAATGAACGTCTTCTGCGAAGCAGAAGGTCAGGCGCACCGTTTAAGCTTTAAATCGCCGATTCTGCTCTACTCTGATTTCAAACAGCTCACGACGATGAAAGAGGAGCACTACCGCGCAAATACGCTGGATATCACCTTTGACGTCACTAAAACCACGCTCGAAGCGACGGTCAAAGAGCTGTGCGACAAAGCAGAACAGATGGTGCGTAGCGGCACCGTGCTGCTGGTGCTTTCTGACCGGAATATCGCTAAAGATCGCCTGCCGGTTCCGGCTCCGATGGCGGTTGGCGCGATCCAGACTCGTCTGGTCGATCAAAGCCTGCGTTGCGATGCCAATATCATCGTCGAAACCGCCAGCGCCCGCGACCCGCACCACTTCGCCGTGTTGCTGGGCTTCGGCGCAACGGCTATTTATCCGTACCTGGCCTATGAAACGCTGGGCCGCCTGGTAGACACCCACGCGATTGCCAAAGATTATCGTACCGTGATGCTCAACTACCGTAACGGCATCAACAAAGGCTTGTACAAAATCATGTCCAAAATGGGCATCTCCACCATCGCGTCTTACCGCTGCTCGAAACTGTTTGAAGCGGTCGGTCTGCACGATGATGTAGTGGGCCTGTGCTTCCAGGGCGCGGTTAGCCGCATTGGTGGGGCAAGCTTTGAAGACTTCCAGCAGGATCTGCTGAATCTGTCGAAACGTGCCTGGCTGGCGCGTAAGCCCATCAGCCAGGGCGGCTTGCTGAAATACGTGCACGGTGGCGAATACCACGCCTACAACCCGGACGTCGTGCGCACACTGCAACAGGCGGTACAAAGCGGCGAGTACAGCGACTATCAGGAATACGCGAAGCTGGTTAATGAGCGTCCGGCAACCACGCTGCGCGATCTGCTGGCAATTACGCCGGGTGAAAACGCAGTCAACATTGCCGATGTTGAACCGGCAAGCGAACTGTTTAAACGCTTCGATACCGCTGCGATGTCTATCGGCGCGTTAAGCCCGGAAGCCCACGAGGCGCTGGCGGAAGCGATGAATAGCATCGGCGGTAACTCGAACTCCGGTGAAGGTGGTGAAGATCCGGCGCGCTACGGCACTAACAAAGTGTCGCGCATCAAGCAGGTGGCTTCTGGTCGCTTCGGCGTTACTCCGGCGTACCTGGTCAATGCTGACGTCATTCAGATTAAAGTCGCCCAGGGCGCGAAACCGGGCGAAGGCGGTCAGTTGCCGGGCGATAAAGTCACTCCTTACATCGCCAAACTGCGCTATTCGGTGCCCGGAGTGACGCTGATCTCTCCGCCGCCGCACCATGATATCTACTCTATCGAGGACTTAGCGCAGCTCATTTTCGACCTCAAGCAGGTCAACCCGAAAGCGATGATCTCCGTGAAGCTGGTTTCTGAACCGGGCGTTGGCACCATCGCGACTGGCGTGGCGAAAGCTTATGCGGACTTGATCACCATCGCAGGCTATGACGGCGGCACCGGCGCAAGTCCGCTTTCATCGGTGAAATACGCAGGCTGCCCGTGGGAACTGGGGCTTGTTGAAACACAACAGGCGCTGGTTGCCAACGGCTTGCGTCATAAGATCCGTTTGCAGGTCGATGGCGGCCTGAAAACGGGTGTCGATATCATCAAAGCGGCGATTCTCGGCGCAGAAAGCTTCGGCTTCGGCACTGGCCCGATGGTGGCGCTCGGCTGTAAATACCTGCGAATCTGCCACCTGAACAACTGCGCCACCGGTGTAGCAACTCAGGATGACAAACTGCGTAAGAACCACTATCACGGCTTGCCGTTCAAAGTGACCAACTACTTTGAATTTATCGCCCGTGAAACCCGCGAGCTGATGGCGCAACTGGGCGTAACGCGCCTGGTGGATCTGATTGGCCGTACCGACCTGCTCAAAGAGCTGGACGGTTTCACCGCCAAACAGCAGAAACTGGCGCTGTCGAAGCTGCTGGAGACTGCCGAGCCGCATCCAGGTAAGGCGCTCTACTGCACCGAAAACAACCCGCCGTTTGATAATGGCCTGCTAAACGCGCAGTTGCTGCAACAGGCGAAACCGTTTGTCGATGAGCGTCAGAGCAAAACCTTCTGGTTCGATATTCGCAACACCGACCGTTCCGTGGGTGCATCGCTTTCGGGCTATATCGCCCAGACGCACGGCGATCAGGGGCTGGCAGCCGATCCGATTAAAGCGTACTTCAACGGCACCGCAGGCCAGAGCTTCGGTGTGTGGAACGCGGGCGGCGTGGAACTGTACCTGACCGGTGATGCCAACGACTATGTCGGTAAAGGCATGGCGGGCGGCTTAATCGCCATTCGCCCTCCGGTTGGCTCAGCCTTCCGCAGCCATGAAGCAAGTATTATCGGCAACACCTGCCTGTATGGCGCGACCGGTGGTCGTCTGTATGCCGCAGGCCGCGCGGGTGAACGTTTCGGCGTGCGTAACTCCGGTGCGATTACCGTGGTTGAAGGTATTGGCGACAACGGGTGTGAATATATGACGGGCGGTATTGTCTGTATTCTGGGTAAAACCGGCGTTAACTTCGGCGCGGGCATGACCGGCGGCTTCGCTTACGTTCTCGATGAAAGCGGCGATTTCCGCAAACGCGTTAACCCGGAACTGGTCGAGGTCTTAAGCGTTGACTCCCTGGCGATCCATGAAGAGCATCTGCGTGGTCTTATCACCGAGCATGTGCAGCATACTGGCTCTCAGCGCGGTGAAGAGATTCTGGCGAACTGGTCAACCTTCGCCACTAAATTTGCGCTGGTTAAACCGAAGTCCAGTGATGTAAAAGCACTGCTGGGTCACCGTAGTCGTAGCGCAGCAGAGTTGCGCGTGCAGGCGCAGTAAGGGGTAGTAACAATGAGTCAGAATGTTTATCAATTTATCGACCTGCAGCGCGTTGATCCGCCAAAGAAACCGCTGAAGATCCGCAAAATTGAGTTTGTTGAAATTTACGAGCCGTTTTCCGAAGGCCAGGCCAAAGCGCAGGCTGACCGCTGCCTGTCGTGCGGCAACCCATACTGCGAGTGGAAATGCCCGGTACACAACTACATCCCGAACTGGCTGAAGCTCGCCAACGAGGGGCGTATTTTTGAAGCGGCGGAACTGTCGCACCAGACCAATACCCTGCCGGAAGTATGCGGACGTGTCTGCCCGCAGGACCGTCTGTGCGAAGGTTCCTGCACCCTGAACGATGAGTTTGGTGCGGTGACCATCGGCAACATTGAGCGTTATATCAATGATAAAGCGTTCGAAATGGGCTGGCGTCCGGATATGTCTGGCGTGAAACAGACCGGTAAAAAAGTGGCGATTATCGGTGCAGGCCCGGCGGGTCTGGCGTGTGCGGATGTCCTGACGCGCAACGGCGTAAAAGCGGTCGTCTTCGACCGTCACCCGGAAATTGGCGGCCTGCTGACCTTCGGTATTCCGGCTTTCAAGCTGGAAAAAGAGGTAATGACGCGCCGCCGTGAAATCTTCACCGGCATGGGTATTGAATTCAAACTCAATACCGAAGTGGGCCGCGACGTGCAGCTGGACGATCTGCTGAGTGATTACGATGCGGTGTTCCTTGGCGTCGGGACTTATCAGTCAATGCGCGGCGGACTGGAAAACGAAGACGCCGATGGCGTGTACGCAGCGCTGCCGTTCCTTATCGCCAACACCAAACAGTTAATGGGCTTTGGTGAAACTCGCGAAGAACCGTTCGTCAGCATGGAAGGCAAACGCGTGGTGGTACTTGGCGGTGGCGATACCGCGATGGACTGCGTGCGTACTTCCGTGCGCCAGGGGGCAAAGCACGTTACCTGTGCCTATCGTCGTGATGAAGAGAACATGCCGGGTTCCCGCCGCGAAGTGAAAAACGCGCGGGAAGAAGGTGTTGAGTTCAAATTCAACGTCCAGCCACTGGGTATTGAAGTGAACGGCAACGGCAAAGTCAGCGGCGTGAAAATGGTGCGCACAGAAATGGGCGAACCGGATGCCAAAGGCCGTCGCCGCGCAGAGATCGTGGCAGGATCCGAACATATCGTTCCGGCAGATGCGGTGATCATGGCGTTTGGTTTCCGCCCACACAGCATGGAATGGCTGGCAAAACACAGCGTCGAGCTGGATTCGCAAGGGCGCATTATCGCCCCGGAAGGCAGCGACAACGCTTTCCAGACCAGCAACCCGAAAATCTTTGCTGGCGGTGATATCGTCCGAGGTTCCGATCTGGTGGTGACCGCTATTGCCGAAGGTCGTAAGGCGGCAGACGGCATTATGAACTGGCTGGAAGTTTAAGCTCTGTCCCAGCGCCGCCTCCTCTGAAAAGAGTCGGCGCTGAAATTCTCCTTTCGTTCTGGAAAGCGCCTCGCATAATCTGAAGAAAACCAATGTAATACGCACATCTGGATTGTTACCGGCAGATGCCCGGCGTATAGCTGATTCCATTATTCAACACTGCGCCATATAAAGGGAAAGATAATGGAATCGCTCTCAGAAGGAACCACAGCAGGCTACCAGCAAATCCACGACGGCATTATTCATCTGGTCGATAGCGCCAGGACAGAAACGGTACGTAGTGTTAACGCGTTAATGACCGCCACGTACTGGGAAATTGGCCGACGGATTGTCGAATTTGAACAAGGTGGCGAGGCCAGAGCAGCTTATGGTACACAGCTGATTGATCGGCTATCGAAGGATTTAAGTCGACGGTATAAACGTGGTTTTTCTACCAGCAATTTATGGCAGTTTAAAAAATTTTACCTTTACTTTCAACGCATTGAAATTCTCCAGACAGTGTCTGGAGAATTCAGCGCCACAATTCGCCAGACACTGTCTGGCGAATCTTGCCATTTAGCGCAACTTGCCAAATCTTTCCCACTGCCCTGGTCCACCTACGTCCGTTTACTTTCCGTTAAAAACGCTGACGCCCGCAGCTTTTATGAAAAAGAGACGCTCCGCTGTGGTTGGTCTGTCCGCCAGCTAGAGCGGCAAATTACGACCCAATTTTATGAGCGAACACTACTGTCACATGACAAATCAGCCATGCTGCAACAACACGCTCCTGCCGAGATGCATATTCTTCCGCAACAGGCGATACGCGATCCCTTTGTGCTCGAATTTCTGGAGTTGAAAGATGAATACTCAGAATCTGATTTTGAGGAGGCGCTGATCAACCACCTGATGGATTTCATGCTGGAACTTGGGGATGATTTTGCCTTTGTTGGTCGACAGCGAAGGTTACGCATTGATGACAACTGGTTTCGTGTCGATCTGCTGTTTTTCCACCGCCGTTTACGCTGCCTGCTAATCGTCGATCTAAAAGTGGGCAAATTCAGCTATAGCGATGCCGGACAGATGAATATGTATCTCAACTACGCCAAAGAGCACTGGACGCTACCGGATGAAAATCCGCCCATCGGTCTGGTTCTCTGTGCAGAGAAAGGAGTCGGAGAAGCGCATTATGCACTGGCTGGTTTGCCTAACACCGTTCTGGCAAGCGAATATAAGATGCAACTACCTGATGAGAAACGACTCGCAGATGAACTCGTTCGAACACAGGCGGTGCTAGAGGAAGGCTATAGACGCCGTTAATTTCAGCGGTTTCGAAATCTGCAGACAGTGTCTGCAGAATCTTTAAAACGAACTAAGTTTTAAGCCATTAAATCAGCCTTAACCTTCACCACAACCTTTTTAATCTCACCCGGCTCGCCGACAACGCATCCCGGCTTATGCGGTTCTCCAGGCATAAACACGGCGAACATTCCCGGTTTCAGGATGATGGTTTGCTCATTCTCAATGGCGCTGCAAAGCTGGTAATCATCTTCATGGTGGAACTCTTCACACTGACGCGCAGTGCCTGCCATGCCAAACAGGATCCGTTCCTCACCGTTTAATAACAGCTGGATATCAATGTACTGCTCGTGCAATTCCGCTTTTTTCTCGACGGGCGATTGAGTGTTAAACGTCATGACATTCATAAAGATATTATCGCCCTGTAATTCGTAACGACCCGGCGCTTTTTCTTGCGGCCTGGCGGCTAAGGCTAGTGTTAACGCGTCCTGTAACGCAGGATGTAACCCAGCAGACGGTAATGACTGTACTTCACCCATCATCATAATTTTTCTCCCTGGGCCAACAGCGCAGCCCCAAGTAAACCTGCATCATGGCGGTAGTGCGCCGCCAGTAAATCAACATGAAATGCCGCTGGCTCCTGCGCCAGATACGTTTCCACCAACGCCAGATACCCTTCTGCCAGACCAACGCTGCCACCGACCACTACGCACTGACAATCAGTTGTGGCTTTAATATCAGCGATCAGCCTTGCCAGCACATGTGCGGAGCGGTGAATCAGTTGCTGCGCCTGCTCATCGCCCTGCCCGGCGTGCGTGAAAATAGTTTTCGCATTCGCACCAGCCAACTCCCCTTGCGCTGCCGCCGCAATGCCGCGACCAGAAGCAATCGCCTCCACGCAACCTGTGCGTCCACAGCCGCAGACTGGACCATGCGGATCGGCAAGCGTATGCCCGATGTGCCCCGCCAGACCTCCAGGGCCGGTAAGCAGTTTGCCGCCGCTCACTACACCGCCACCGACGCCAGTGGAAACAGTGATAAACACCATCTCGGTTATATCGCCTTCCAGCGCCTGATACTCTGCCCATGCTGCGGCCTGCGCGTCGTTAATGGCAATGGTCGGCAAATCGGTAAGTTGTTCCAGAGTTTTGACTAACGGAAAGTGTAGCAATCCACCGAGATTATGCGGATTCAGCGCCAGCAGGCTGCCGTCGCGAATAATTCCGGTAGAAGCGATGGCAACCTGCTGCGCATGCGCTTGTAACGGAGAGACTAATGCGGCTAAGGCTTCACGCAAGGCTTCTGGTGTCTGGCTAGCAGGCGTAGGAAGTTCACGGCGATCGCGGATCTGCCCATCAGCGCCAATCAGCGCGGCGGCAAGTTTAGTACCGCCGATATCAATCGCCAGTGTAGTCATAGCACCGCCTTTTTCATCGCTGTGTTGTACCACTGACAAATGTGTTCAAGACGCGTGATAGCAGAACCGACCGTCACCGCCCATGCACCGTGGCGCATCGCATCCGCCGCCTGAGCAGGCGAGTTGTAACGCCCTTCGGCAATCACCCGACATCCGGCGTCGCTTAATGTTTTTACCAGTGCCAGGTCTGGCTCTTCTGGCGTTTCAGGCGTGGTATAGCCAGAAAGCGTAGTACCAATAATTTCGGCTCCCAGCTTTTGGCAAGCCAGGCCGTCTTCCGGCGTTGAACAGTCGGTCATCGCCAGTAAACCGTGATGGTGAATACGCGCCAACAGTGTTTCAACTGGAACCGGGCGCAGGCGATCGGTGCCATCAATAGCGATGATATCCGCACCCGCCTGCGCCAGTGCATCAACATCTTCAATATAGGCCGTGATACGTACCGGAGAATCCTCCAGATCGCGTTTGACAATCCCGATAATTGGCACGCTCACCACCGCACGCGTGGCTTGCAGATTTGCCACACCTTCAATACGAATGGCAACCGCTCCCGCCTGCTCTGCCGCTAATGCCATGGCGGCGACGATTTCAGGTTTATCGAGTGGGCTGTCCGGAACCGGCTGGCAGGAGACAATCAGGCCACCGTTAGCAGCGATTTTTTGATCCAGTTGTGCAAGTAACGACATACATCTTCCCTTAGCGAAAGGCCCGGTAGAAGACCGGGCAACAGGATTAACTTTTGGTTTTGACTAAATCGTTTTTAGCGCTGCCAAACGGCACGGCACCGCTAAATGGTTTGCCGTCGATAGCGTCATGAGTACGCAACGCTTCCGGGCGCAACCAACGCTGAACGCGAGAAGGCATATCCAGCCCAATCAGCAGGATCACCACGAACGTCAGGCTAAACGAAAGCGATGCCAGCGCAGTACCCAGATCCAGACGTTGAGCGATCAACGCGCCGATGATTGGGGCCAGTGCGCCGCCCAATGCGCCAACGTTGTAGGTAAAGCCCAGGCCCGCTGCACGCTGGTCGGTATCGAAATAACCGCCAATCAGTTTCGGTAAGATCCCGGCGATCCCTTGTCCAAGCATTTGCTGGAAGAACAGTAACAAACCGAGCACCCAGACGTTTGCGCCACCAATCGCAAATACCGGAATAATCAGCAGTTGCGAGGCCAGCAGGCTACAAACGTACGCTTTGCGGGTTCCCAGCCAGTCACCGAGGAAGCCGCCGACACAGCAACCCACAGCCGCCCCAAAGCCACTAAAGAACAGCACATTGGCGACAGTATGCGGGTCATAAGCAAGATCGGTTTTCAAATACGTTGGCAGCAGTGCCTGAATCGGCCATGAGTAGAGGAAAGCAAATAACACAACCACCATCAGCATTACGCCCGTTGGCCAGCGTTTGCCCGTACTCTGAACCATAAAGCTGATAAAGATTGCGGCACATAACAGCCCGAGAACAGCGACGATTGCGGCATTTTGCAGGTTACCAGCGAAGCAGAACCACAGCGCAGTAGCCGCCGCCAGCGTCATTACGATATTGGCAATGCGATGTTCACCACGGTAAAGAATGTCTACCATCGTGCGTACTGGTGCTTTACCTGCGTGTTTCTCTTTCCAGTCTTCCGCTTCCGGAATGTTTTTACGCAGCCAGAGAGCAAAGATGATTGGCAAAATGCCGATAAAGAACAGCGCTCGCCAGCCCCAGACCGGAACCACCAGGCTGTAGACCTGAGCGGCAACGACGGCACCCACCGAGAAGCCGGAAATCAGAAAGCCACTGGCTTTGTTACGCAGATGTTTTGGCCAGCTTTCAATGACATAGGTGGCGCTGGAGCCGTATTCTCCCGCCATCCCCATGCCGATGACCAGACGAGCAATAAACATGGTGATGTAGCCTGGCGCAAAGCCGCAGGCCAGCGTCCCGGCCGAGAAGAGAACGATACTGGTAACCATTGCCAGACGACGCCCGTAGCGGTCGCCCATAGCGCCAAGCATCAGGCCGCCGAACCAGCGAGAGATAAAGGCTGCGGAGATCAGACTTGCCGCCTGTACCGTCGTCAGCCCGAATTCACCTTGTACTTCGGTGAGTACCAGGGCGATTAAAACGAAATCAAAACCGTCAAGCAGATATCCCAACCAGGCAGCGGAAAATGCGCGCCATTGTGCGCGGTTGAGATGGCGATACCACGGGATATTCTGGGTTGTAGTACTCATTGTGAGTCTCCCGCGGTGGGCGATGCCCACACGCTTTGGTATAAAAATTGTAGGGTACAGATGCGTTTATTTCCCCTCACCCGGTAGGGGCGAGCGAGGGGAAACAACTCACCCGCGCTCTTGCATCAACTGCTGGGCTAGCGCCTTCAGTTCTGGCAGATATTTTTCATCGACCGGACCAAACGGTTTGCGGCACAGCGGCACAGAAACGACATCCATATAGTGCAGGACCGTTTTCAGGCCGCGGAATACGCCCGTTTTGATCAGTAAATCAATGACTTTATTACATTCGGTTTGCAGCTTCTGCGCGGTCTGGATATCGCCTTCTTTCAGCGCCTTCACGATACCCTGATAACGCCAGCCCATAATGTTGTAAGTACTGCCGATACCACCATCAGCGCCCGCCAACAAACCAGAAGCAAAGATTTCGTCGTAACCGTTATAGAGCACCAGATCCGGATGTTCACGACGGATCTGCTCCATCTGATAGAGATCGCCAGAGGTCTGTTTCAGCGCGCCGACACTAGGCAACGTAACCAGAGTGTTAATCTGATCCAGGGTCAGTTTAACGCCGCTTAACGCCGGAATGTTGTACACCACCATCGGCAACCCATCCGCCGAATCAATAATTGCCCGATAGTGATCGCAGTGTTCTTCAAAGCTGAAAGGATAGTAGAACGGCGTGACAGCGGAGACGGCATCGAAGCCATAACGTTTAGCCGATGCCGCAAGTTGTTGGCTTTCAGCAGTGCTGACGCAACCGACGTGGGCGATGAGTTTAATCTTGCCTTTCGCCTCTTCGGCGACGATTTCCAGTACCTGTTCACGCTCGGAAAGGCTTTGTACAAAGGCTTCGCCGGTTGAACCACCCACGTATAAACCGTCGATGCCCTGCTGAATATTGAACTGAACCAGGCGACGCAGACTCGCTTTATCCAGTGCTTGTTGTTGATCAAAAGGAGTCAGGAGTGCGGCCATTACGCCACGTAAATTCGTTGCCATAAATACCTCTGAAGTGATGCTTGTCTGATAAACGATATACCTTTATACCTGTTATACCAGATCAATTAAGCAACACCCCATACAGAAAGCTTATAATGCGATCTGCTTCACTAAAGTGGCATTATTTCTTTTTGTTGGTGGTCTGACCGAAGGCGTGCCAGGTAGCAGAGACGCTGTTGAGATGCGATTGCAACGCGCGATCGGCTTCATCGGGATCGTGGCGGCGGATCGCATCAACGATCGCAATATGCTGTTGATAGCTAACGTTGTTATGCTCGTGCAGAGCCTGATCAGCCACGGTTGGACGTGCGGCGATCAGCCAGTCGAGCAGGGCAACGTGGATCGCCATGAAGATTGGGTTACCGGGGATCTCCGCCAGCACGCGGTGGAAATCAACGTCTGAACGAATGAATGCCGCGTTGTTATCAAGCGACTGACTGTTGATTTCCAGTGCTTTTGCCAGCAAATCAATTTGCTCATCGGTGGCATGTTCAGCCGCATAGCGCACCAGGCTGGATTCAAAGAACAGACGTAATTGTTCGAAATGGGCAATTCCGCCAGGATGAGAAAGGAAATCTTTCGCCATGCCGGAAAGCTCGCCGATGATGGTGTCCGCAGAAGGACGTGAGACGCGAGCGCGTTCGCCGTTGTTTATTTGCACCAGACCTTTACGTTTTAACGCTGCCAGCGCTTCACGCACCGAAGGACGCCCGACGTTAAAGAACGCCATCAGTTCGCGTTCAGACGGTAATTGTTCACCTTCGCCAAATTCACGACGGCGGATCATCTGTTCCAGCTCTTCTTCCACCATTTCGGAGAGTTTTTTACGCGCCAGCGGGCGGCTGCGCAAGTTGCGACCAATTGCAGGTGAAGAATCTTCGGTTTGCGAATCAAATGCGTTCATAAGGCCCATTCTGTAAGGTCAGTGTGATTAACATCATCAGTGACATCCTATCACAGGATTGAAAGTAGGGGGAAATGGCGGGATTTTCTCTTTGTGCCTCATCATTACTATAATTAACTGAATAATTAACTATTGCGAAAAATTAATGTAACGCAGATAAAAACATCACGATTGAATTATTCATAAGACTATTAACAAGTATTATGAATATTATGAATGTGTTCTTACAAAATAATCATAAGCGCATATTTTTTAATGAAAAATCACCTCACCTACAATTAAAAACACGACATCCGCACCATAAATAGCCTTGCAAAAAATATAACATCATTGTTTTCAATCTGCCGTTTATGGGATTGACCGTTTTCTTTTGACACGGAGTTCAACAATGTTCGGCATAATTATATCTGTCATCGTATTAATGACGATGGGCTATTTGATCCTGAAAAACTACAAACCTCAAGTGGTGCTGGCTGCCGCAGGTATCTTCCTGATGATGTGCGGTGTCTGGTTAGGATTCGGTGGAGTACTCGATCCCGCCAAAAGCAGCGGCTACTTGATCGTCGATATTTATAATGAAATCCTGCGCATGCTGTCCAACCGCATTGCCGGGTTAGGGTTGTCGATTATGGCGGTGGGCGGGTATGCCCGCTACATGGAGCGCATAGGAGCCAGTCGGGCGATGGTGAGCTTGTTAAGCCGCCCGTTAAAACTCATTCGCTCGCCGTATCTTATTCTGTCGGCAACTTACGTTATCGGCCAAATCATGGCGCAGTTTATTACCAGCGCCTCCGGTCTGGGTATGTTGCTGATGGTCACCTTATTTCCGACACTGGTGAGTCTGGGAGTAAGTCGTCTCTCTGCGGTGGCGGTTATCGCAACCACGATGTCCATTGAGTGGGGGATTCTGGAAACGAACTCCATTTTTGCTGCCCAGGTAGCAGGAATGAAAATTGCCACTTACTTCTTCCACTACCAGCTTCCGGTCGCCTCTTGCGTCATTATCTCGGTGGCGATCTCCCACTTTTTCGTGCAACGCGCTTTCGACAAAAAAGATAAAAATATCAATCACGAACAGGCAGAACAAAAAGCTCTCGATAATGTCCCGCCGCTCTATTACGCCATTTTACCGGTGATGCCGTTAATCCTGATGCTCGGCTCGCTGTTCCTCGCCCACGTCGGGCTGATGCAGTCAGAACTGCATCTGGTGGTGGTGATGTTACTGAGTTTGACGGTGACGATGTTTGTTGAGTTCTTCCGCAAGCATAACTTGCGCGAAACAATGGACGATGTGCAGGCGTTTTTTGACGGCATGGGTACGCAGTTTGCCAACGTGGTAACGCTGGTGGTCGCGGGTGAAATATTTGCGAAAGGCTTAACGACGATTGGCACTGTCGATGCGGTTATCAGGGGTGCGGAGCATTCTGGTCTGGGCGGTATTGGCGTGATGATTATTATGGCGCTGGTCATTGCCATTTGTGCCATTGTGATGGGCTCAGGCAATGCGCCATTTATGTCATTTGCCAGTCTTATTCCGAATATCGCAGCCGGACTACATGTACCAGCGGTTGTAATGATTATGCCGATGCATTTTGCCACGACGCTAGCGCGCGCTGTTTCGCCGATTACTGCGGTGGTGGTCGTTACATCAGGAATTGCAGGTGTTTCGCCTTTTGCGGTAGTGAAGCGGACAGCGATCCCCATGGCAGTCGGTTTCGTGGTGAATATGATTGCCACAATCACGCTATTTTATTAAGCGATAAAGAAGACAAAACAGGCCGCCAGGGCCTGTTTTCATTTTACTTCACAACGCGTAATGCCGGTCGACCACCGCGTGGTGGCTGCGGTGGTTCATCGTCAGGATGAGTGTCATCATCGTGATCTGGCTTGTCGCCATCAATAACCGACATAACGGTTTCGTTGTCTGCCGATGCCTCTTCATCATTCATGATGCTGGCATCTTCATCGTAGGCAGCTTCAGGTTCAAACATCGTGCCTGCGCCATTTTCACGGGCGTAGATAGCCAGCACGGCAGCCAGCGGCACAGAAACCTGACGCGGAATGCCACCAAAGCGCGCGTTAAAGCGCACCTCATCATTCGCCAGTTCCAGATTGCCGACAGCACGCGGCGCAATGTTGAGTACGATTTGCCCGTCACGCGCATATTCCATAGGAACCTGCACGCCAGGGAGCGTCACATCCACCACCAGGTGCGGCGTGAGCTGGTTATCCAGCAACCACTCATAGAATGCACGCAGCAGATAGGGACGACGTGGTGTTAGCTGTGACAAATCCATACAGATTAACTCCGGCCCAGACGCATTTCACGTTCTGCTTCAGTTAAAGAAGCAAGGAAAGAGTCACGTTCAAAGACGCGGGTCATATAGCCTTTCAGCTCTTTCGCACCCGGACCGCTGAACTCGATGCCCAGTTGCGGCAGACGCCACAGCAGCGGAGCAAGGTAGCAATCGACCAGGCTGAACTCATCGCTCAGGAAGTACGGCTTCTGACCGAAGACCGGCGCAATCGCCAGCAGTTCTTCGCGCAGTTGCTTACGTGCGGCATCTGCTTCAGAAGCTGAACCGTTGATGATGGTGTTCATCAGCGTGTACCAGTCTTTTTCGATGCGATGCATATACAGACGGCTTTCACCGCGAGCTACCGGGTAAACAGGCATCAGTGGCGGATGCGGGAAACGCTCATCCAGATATTCCATAATGATGCGAGATTCCCACAGGGTCAGCTCACGATCCACCAGGGTCGGAACGCTCTGATTCGGGTTGAGGTCAATCAGATCCTGAGGCGGATTGTCCTTTTCCACGTGTTCGATCTCGAAACTTACACCTTTCTCAGCCAGCACAATGCGGACCTGATGGCTATAGATGTCAGTAGGACCGGAAAACAGCGTCATTACCGAACGTTTGTTGGCAGCGACAGCCATGAAAACCTCCAGGTATAGTCAGAATTTTTACTGCTACCAGCCACCAGGTGGCCAGTCAGAAGTTGTGTTACCCAGTAAGGAACGACTCTCTTTGTTCGAAAATCAAACAAAAAATGAGCAATACCCGACATTTGGGCAGAAAATTGGATGATAGTTTACCAGATTTTGTGACCTTTGTGGTGAGTCGATGCCGGAAATGGGGAAAAAGAGATGCGCTTTAGTCTGAAATGGTTGACTTAGTCCCTTATCGGCGATGTGGTTTTTGTTTTCTGTCTGTCAGGCGACAGCAAAAATCAACATTCCTTTTTTTTACGCTGATTCAGATTTTAGCCATAAAAAAACCCGCCGAAGCGGGTTTTTTTCGCAAATTGTTTTCTGCCGGAGCAGAAGCCAATTAACGTTTGGAGAACTGCGGACGACGACGTGCTTTACGCAGACCGACTTTCTTACGTTCAACCTGACGAGCGTCACGAGTAACGAAGCCAGCTTTACGCAGTTCAGAACGCAGGGACTCGTCGTATTCCATCAGAGCGCGGGTGATACCGTGACGGATCGCACCAGCCTGACCAGAGATACCACCACCTTTAACAGTGATGTACAGGTCCAGTTTCTCAACCATGTCGACCAGTTCCAGCGGCTGACGAACTACCATGCGGGCAGTTTCACGACCGAAGTACTGTTCCAGAGAACGTTGGTTGATTACGATTTTACCGTTGCCCGGTTTGATGAAAACGCGAGCTGCGGAACTTTTGCGGCGACCAGTGCCGTAGTATTGATTTTCAGCCATTGCCTATAATCCCGATTAGATGTCAAGAACTTGCGGTTGCTGTGCCGCGTGGTTGTGCTCGTTACCCGCGTAAACTTTCAGTTTACGGAACATAGCACGACCCAGCGGGCCTTTTGGCAACATGCCTTTAACCGCGATTTCAATCACACGCTCAGGACGGCGAGCAATCATCTCTTCAAAGGTCGCTTGTTTGATACCACCGATGTGGCCGGTGTGGTGATAGTACACTTTGTCAGTACGCTTGTTGCCGGTTACAGCAACTTTATCAGCGTTCAGAACGATGATGTAATCACCGGTATCTACGTGCGGAGTGTATTCCGCTTTGTGCTTACCGCGCAGGCGACGAGCCAGTTCAGTAGCCAGACGGCCCAGAGTTTTACCGGTCGCGTCAACAACATACCAGTCGCGTTTTACGGTTTCTGGTTTAGCTGTAAAAGTTTTCATTAAAAGCTTACCCAATAAATAGTTACACGTTGGTGAACACCCAAACGTCTTCAATTGTTGAGGTTCACACGACAAAGTCCGGCAAACCTACCCCTTCGAATAGCCTATGCCAGCACACAAAAAGTTTTGGGAAAAAAACTTTCTTGTAACGTGGGGTCGCAGGATTATAGAGAAGTCGGGGTCAAAGATCGACCCCTTTTTGTGATTTGTGGCAGGTTTTAACCCGCCAAATGCTCGCGCTTCAGATACTCTTCGCTTTGCATCTCTTGCAGACGTGACAGGCAACGCTGGAACTCAAACTTCAGCCGATCGCCCTGATAAATTTCATACAGCGGCACTTCTGCACTCACCACTAATTTGACATGGCGCTCGTAAAACTCATCCACCAGCGCAATAAAGCGCCGCGCTTCGCTCTCCATCAACCGCGTCATAACTGGTACATCAAACAACATGACCGTGTGAAAGAGGCGCGAGAGCGCAATATAGTCATGCTGACTGCGGGCGTCGACGCACAGCGTAGTAAAAGAGACCGCCAGCGTCTGGTTCTCGACGCCCATTGTCGCCAATGGCCGATGGTTGATTTCTAACGTCGGTGAATTTTCTCGTTTCGCCCCCGCCAGCGCCAACCATAGTTTGTCCATTTGCGTCCGGGTTTCATCGTTGAGTGGCGAAAGCCACAGGTGCGCCTGAGTGAGCGTACGCAGTCGATAATCAACACCGGCGTCCACGTTCATTACATCACAATGCTGTTTAATGGCATCGATTGCAGGCAAAAAACGCGCACGTTGCAGGCCATTTCGATAAAGTTCGTCCGGCGGAATATTTGACGTCGCTACCAGGGTAATACCGCGGGCGAACAGGGCTTCCATCAGGCCGCCAAGTAGCATGGCATCGGTAATATCAGAAACAAAAAATTCGTCAAAACAGAGCACGTCAGTTTCTGCTTTAAAGCGATCGGCAATAATTTCCAGCGGATCGGTCTGCCCCTGCAAAGCAGTTAGCTCTTCATGTACCCGCAGCATAAAACGGTGAAAGTGCAGACGCTGTTTCCGCTCTCCCGGCAGGCTTTGATAGAAAAGGTCCATCAGCCAGGTTTTCCCGCGTCCTACCCCGCCCCACATATATAAGCCACGCACTGGCGTATGCTGTGTGTCTTCGCGTTTACCCCACAGCTTACCGACCCGCGCCATTAGCCCACTCGTCCTGGGGGCTGGAGGCGTGCTATTGATGAGTTCCTGATAAATAATTTCCAGGCGGCTGACGGCCTCTTTTTGAACGTCGTCGGGTTGATGGCTGCCTTCATTGAGCGCCTTCAGGTATTGCGATGTTGGGGTAACGCTTTGCATGATCTTATTGTTATTCCTTGAATAATCGGTGCGCCGTTGTTCACGGTTGACGAAAAAAAGGCCGTTCTACACTACGCGATATGCAGTCGGGATTCCACTTCTGTGGAATTAACGGTTATAGTGGCATAATCAGCCGCAGGCATGGAGCCTGAAGCCAACACCCTACGGAAACAAAAGACAACGGGAGATGTTCATGACCTGGGAATATGCGCTAATTGGGTTAGTCGTCGGCATCATTATTGGTGCTGTGGCCATGCGTTTTGGTAATCGTAAACTACGCCAGCAACAGGCGTTGCAGTACGAACTGGAAAAGAATAAAGCTGAACTGGACGAGTATCGCGAAGAGCTGGTTAGCCACTTTGCCCGCAGCGCGGAATTACTGGATACCATGGCGCACGACTATCGCCAGCTGTATCAACACATGGCGAAAAGCTCCAGCAGCCTGCTGCCGGAACTGTCTGCTGAAGCAAACCCGTTCCGTAATCGTCTGGCTGAGTCTGAAGCCAGCAACGATCAGGCACCGGTGCAAATGCCACGCGACTATTCTGAAGGCGCGTCAGGCCTGCTGCGTACTGGCGCGAAGCGCGACTAATTTATTTTTCGGGCGCAGCCATTGCGCCCTCCTCTTCTTTCCCTCCCCGACTATCATTTAATCTGGTGTCTCATTGTTAGCCGTCTGAAAATTCAATAACATCAAACTGTTTTGAATCTCTTTTCTTATCATTCAGGTACGAGAGCAGGAATAATGAAAAAACAAACCCAGCTGTTGAGTGCATTAGCGTTAAGTGTCGGGTTAACTCTCTCGGCGTCATTTCAGGCCGTTGCGTCGATTCCAGGCCAGGTTGCCGATCAGGCCCCTCTCCCCAGTTTGGCTCCAATGCTAGAAAAAGTGCTTCCGGCAGTGGTGAGCGTACGGGTGGAAGGAACGGCCAGTCAGGGACAGAAAATCCCGGAAGAATTCAAAAAGTTTTTTGGTGATGATTTACCGGATCAACCTGCACAACCCTTCGAAGGTTTAGGCTCCGGTGTCATCATCAACGCCAGTAAAGGCTATGTGCTGACTAACAACCATGTGATTAATCAGGCACAGAAAATCAGTATTCAGCTCAATGATGGGCGCGAGTTTGATGCAAAACTGATTGGTAGCGATGACCAGAGCGATATCGCCCTGTTGCAAATTCAAAACCCGAGCAAATTAACGCAAATCGCTATTGCCGACTCCGATAAATTGCACGTCGGTGATTTTGCCGTGGCGGTCGGTAACCCATTTGGCCTTGGGCAAACCGCCACCTCTGGCATTGTTTCCGCATTAGGCCGCAGCGGGTTGAATCTTGAAGGTCTTGAAAACTTTATCCAGACAGATGCTTCCATTAACCGCGGTAACTCCGGCGGTGCACTGTTAAACCTTAACGGTGAGTTAATTGGCATCAACACTGCAATCCTTGCGCCTGGCGGTGGGAGCGTCGGGATTGGATTTGCCATCCCCAGTAATATGGCGCGAACACTGGCGCAGCAGCTTATCGACTTTGGTGAAATCAAACGCGGTCTGTTAGGCATCAAAGGCACCGAGATGAGTGCCGATATCGCCAAAGCCTTCAACCTTGACGTGCAGCGTGGCGCGTTTGTCAGCGAAGTGTTGCCAGGTTCTGGCTCGGCAAAAGCGGGCATCAAAGCGGGCGATATTATTACCAGCCTCAACGGCAAACCGCTGAATAGCTTTGCTGAGTTGCGCTCTCGTATCGCAACCACCGAGCCGGGCACGAAAGTGAAGCTTGGCCTGCTGCGTAACGGCAAACCACTGGAAGTAGAAGTGACGCTCGATACCAGCACCTCTTCGTCGGCCAGCGCTGAAATGATCACGCCTGCGCTTGAAGGTGCAACGTTGAGCGATGGTCAGCTAAAAGATGGCGGCAAAGGTATTAAGATCGATGAGGTTGTCAAAGGAAGCCCAGCTGCTCAGGCAGGCTTGCAAAAAGACGATGTGATCATTGGCGTCAACCGCGATCGGGTGAACTCGATTGCTGAAATGCGTAAAGTGCTGGCGGCAAAACCGGCCATCATCGCCCTGCAAATTGTACGCGGCAATGAAAGCATCTATTTGCTGATGCGTTAATGTCGTAAACCGGGCATCAGGCTGACGTGTGATGTCCGGTTAACTCGTGGTATGCTGCTGCCGTTCCCTTTTTTAATGACGCCTCCATCATGTTTGTGAAGCTCTTACGTTCCGTTGCGATTGGATTAATTGTCGGCGCTATTCTGCTGGTTGCCATGCCTTCGCTGCGCAGCCTTAACCCGCTTTCCACTCCGCAATTTGACAGTACCGATGAGACGCCTGCCAGCTATAATCTGGCGGTTCGCCGCGCCGCGCCAGCGGTGGTTAACGTTTACAACCGTGGTTTGAACACCAACTCTCACAACCAGCTTGAGATCCGCACCCTGGGATCCGGTGTAATCATGGATCAACGCGGTTATATCATCACCAATAAACACGTCATCAACGACGCCGATCAGATCATCGTCGCCTTACAAGATGGACGTGTATTTGAAGCATTGCTGGTGGGATCTGACTCTCTAACCGATCTGGCGGTACTTAAAATTAATGCCACTGGCGGTTTACCTACCATTCCAATCAATGCACGTCGCGTACCGCACATTGGTGACGTGGTACTGGCGATCGGTAACCCGTACAACCTCGGGCAGACCATTACCCAGGGGATTATTAGTGCCACGGGTCGAATTGGTCTGAACCCGACCGGGCGGCAAAACTTCCTGCAAACCGATGCTTCCATTAACCACGGTAACTCTGGCGGCGCACTGGTGAACTCGCTGGGCGAACTGATGGGCATTAACACGCTGTCGTTTGATAAGAGTAACGATGGCGAAACGCCGGAAGGTATCGGCTTTGCGATTCCTTTCCAGTTAGCAACCAAAATTATGGATAAGCTGATCCGCGATGGTCGCGTGATCCGCGGCTACATTGGTATCGGCGGACGTGAGATCGCACCACTGCATGCGCAGGGCGGTGGTATAGATCAACTGCAAGGGATCGTGGTTAATGAAGTGTCACCTGACGGCCCGGCGGCGAATGCGGGTATTCAGGTCAATGATTTGATTATTTCGGTGGATAACAAACCGGCCATCTCTGCTCTGGAGACGATGGATCAGGTGGCGGAAATTCGCCCTGGCTCGGTGATCCCGGTTGTAGTGATGCGTGATGATAAGCAGTTAACGCTGCAGGTCACCATTCAGGAATATCCGGCAACCAATTAAGTCGTGCGCTCAAAAAAAAACCGGAGTCTGTGCTCCGGTTTTTTATTATCCGCTAATCAATTACTTATTAACGAACTCTTCGCCCAGGGCGATATCTTTCTTCAGCGTATCCAGCATACCTTCCAGCGCGTTCTGTTCAAATGCGCTCAGGGTGCCGATAGATTTACGCTCTTCCACGCCGTTTTTACCCAGCAGCAGCGGTTGAGAGAAGAAACGTGCGTACTGACCGTCGCCTTCAACGTAGGCACATTCGACAACGCCTTGTTCGCCCTGTAGTGCGCGAACCAGAGACAGACCAAAACGTGCAGCTGCCTGGCCCATAGACAGGGTTGCAGACCCGCCACCGGCTTTCGCTTCAACCACCTCAGTACCCGCGTTCTGGATACGTTTGGTCAGTTCAGCCACTTCCTGCTCGGTAAAGCTAACGCCAGGAACCTGTGACAGCAGCGGCAGAATGGTAACACCAGAGTGACCGCCAATTACCGGCACTTCAACTTCGCCCGGCTGTTTGCCTTTCAGTTCCGCAACAAAGGTGTTGGAACGAATGATATCCAGCGTGGTAACGCCGAACAGTTTGTTTTTGTCATAAACACCGGCTTTTTTCAGCACTTCAGCAGCAATCGCAACTGTGGTGTTAACCGGGTTAGTGATAATACCAATGCACGCTTTTGGGCAGGTTTTCGCAACTTGCTGTACCAGATTTTTCACGATGCCGGCGTTAACGTTAAACAGGTCGGAACGATCCATACCCGGTTTACGCGCTACACCTGCAGAGATAAGAACGACATCTGCGCCTTCCAGCGCCGGAGTCGCATCTTCACCAGAAAAACCTTTGATTTTCACAGCAGTAGGGATATGGCTCAGATCGACAGCCACACCGGGAGTCACTGGAGCGATATCATACAGAGAGAGTTCTGAACCTGAAGGCAGTTGGGTTTTTAACAGTAGTGCAAGCGCCTGGCCAATACCGCCAGCAGCGCCGAGGACTGCGACTTTCATCCTAAACTCCTTATTATATTGATAAACTAAGATATGTTGCTCCGCTGCCGCGACCTTAATCCACAAAATTGCCGTTTACAATGACCACATATCAAGAATGTGTAGTCACGCAAGTTTAGCGTTTATGCATTTAATTGCCGTAATCAGGAACCTAACTTACGTAATTAACAGTCGCTTATGCATTAGCGCAACATTCCAACAGGTGGTGACAATATACCCTACCGTTCAGCCAAAACAACATCAATTTGATAACAATTAATTTACTTTTAAGCAGAATTTGCATGCCGTGACGCAGGCATGTTTCTCAATAACGAAATTTGATAAAATCCCGCTCTTTCATAACATTATTTCAGCCTTCTTCAGGGCTGACTGTTTGCATAAAAATTCATCTGTATGCACAATAATGTTGTATCAACCACCATATCGGGTGACTTATGCGAAGCTCGGCTAAGCAAGAAGAACTAGTTAAAGCATTTAAAGCATTACTTAAAGAAGAGAAATTTAGCTCCCAAGGCGAAATCGTCGCCGCGTTGCAGGAGCAAGGCTTTGACAATATTAATCAGTCTAAAGTCTCGCGGATGTTGACCAAGTTTGGTGCTGTACGTACACGCAATGCCAAAATGGAAATGGTTTACTGCCTGCCAGCTGAACTGGGTGTACCAACCACCTCCAGTCCATTGAAGAATCTGGTGCTGGATATAGACTACAACGATGCAGTTGTCGTGATTCATACCAGCCCTGGCGCGGCGCAGTTAATTGCTCGCCTGCTGGACTCACTGGGCAAAGCAGAAGGTATTCTGGGCACCATCGCTGGCGATGACACCATCTTTACTACCCCTGCTAACGGTTTCACCGTCAAAGACCTGTACGAAGCGATTTTAGAGCTGTTCGACCAGGAGCTTTAATCTCTGCCCCGTCGCTTCTGGCGGCGGGGAAAATGTTGCTTTTCCCTCTCATCCCCCTGCTTTCTCCTACGATTAATTTAACGAATAGTGCGTTTTAGCGCGACACATCATTCACATAATGAATACATGAGTTAAAAAAAGCACATTATGCAAAATTCATTATCTAATTGAAAATAATATAATTAATAATAAATAACCGTGTTTTTAATTCTTTTTTGTTATTAAAACTCACACTTTTAACACTTAGTATCAACTGAAACAGTTAGCGTGGTATTAATTAGTTCAATAATTAGTGTATACTTGATTTTGTGATATGGGTCACGAAACAAAGGCCCAGCTAAAAGATTATGTCGAGGTAAAAATCATGAAAATCAAAACCACTGTTGCTGCATTAAGCGTACTTTCTGTTCTCTCTTTCGGTGCATTCGCTGCCGACTCCATTGATGCTGCACAAGCACAAAATCGTGAAGCAATCGGGACCGTATCCGTAAGTGGTGTGGCGTCTTCGCCAATGGATATGCGTGAAATGCTGAACAAAAAAGCGGAAGAGAAAGGCGCAACGGCCTACCAGATTACTGAAGCTCGTAGCGGTGACACCTGGCACGCTACGGCTGAACTGTACAAATAAACCCTCATCGTCTTGTCCGACGATATTGCCCCCGGTTCGGGGGCTTTTTTTTGCGCTAATGACGAACATTAAAACGCAAATGCCCTTCCAGCTCTTCCTCTGCCTCATCAAACAGCAATATTAATGCGCCAAAACGGCGACGCATTTTCTCTCCCAGATGAACAAATTCAATCTCAAGTGGTAGCGGCAGGACATCGTTCATTAACACATCCCATAGAGAGTCGAGATCGCGTACTTTATCTTTTGCCAGACCAAAGGTTTGGCTAAAGTCGCGATAAAAATCCTCCTGACTCTCAATCTCATCAAAATCAAAGGTATAAATATTCATCTGTTGCCACCGTCACGTTTCGCGGCGAGTTCTGCCGTTCATTGCTAAGTATAGCCATGAAAAAACCGACGCTTTTGGCGTCGGTTTTGACTTAACTATCGGTCAACGCATGTTGATACTTATGGAGCATACCCGTAAGCCGATGTACTGGTTCCGTCACCTGCGGTGGTGCTTGCCAGATGCGTAGCTTTTCCTGGTAGATTTCCAGTTCTTCCAGCAACTGGCCAAAGTACCGACGACGTTTATCATCGCTACGGGCAGATATCACATGGTCTGCTGTGCGGCGCATTTGCCGGTGAAACGCCGATAAATCCTCGTTAACCGGGATCGGCGCATCACGCAGGCGCTGGTGCGCGATAATCATCGTCAGTGCCAGGCGAAATTTCGGCAAATCCCCTGGGAACTTATTCATCAGCAAAAACAGCTGCTGATAAAGTGCCGGGAGGTGATTCTCTTTACGACGTGCCACATTGGTAGTCATCGCGGAAACAGCGGCAGAAACAAACTGATTAAGCAGTACACGTCCAGTCCTGTCGCGCGATTTATCCCGCACCAGCAAAATAACGGTGAACGCGAGCACACAGCCGACGATTTGCCCTAATGCGCTGTCGAGAAACTGACTGAAATGGAAAGTCATCGGGTTATCCAGCACGATAATGTTTATGGTGCTGGCCAGCGCCCCCATCGAGCCCAATCGCCGTTTCTGTACTTCAATGCCAAGGAAGAATCCCAGCACTGCCAGGCTAATACACAGCAATAACATGCTTTGTTGGGTATTAGGGATAATCACCAAAAAGTAGAGTAGCCCTAACGGCAGCGCCGCCAGCGTCCCATAAATAAAGTCGATCGCCACCATGCGTGGATTCGGCAAACGCATTGCCAGTGACGTCACTACCGCAATCATCACCATTGCACCACTGCCGGAAGTCCAGCCCGTCCACAGCCAGAAAAGCGTCCCCAGAATGCAGGAAAGTGTGGTTCGCCAGAAGTTAACCATCGCATGATGACGTTCGGCTGACTCTACTTTGACTTCCGGTTCGCCTTGCAGGATCTCTTCTTCAGTAGCGTTGATTTTTGTGTTACTGATAACGCCGCGCTTGAGAAGCTGATAACGCGTTGCCGCCGCGACCCAGCTATAAATGGTGACAGGCGTTTCCCGTTCCCCGGTCCAGGCGATAACTCTCCGCAGGCGTTTGAGCTGCTTGTGGACGTCCTGCGCGGTTTCTACCGGCGTGTCAAAAAATTCGCGGAAAGTATCAGTGATCAATTCCGGGCGCGTATTCTGAATAAGATAAGTTTCGCAGGATTGGGTAATCAGCGTCAGCGATAGCGTATTGATCGCTTTTAAACGTCGATTGGCCCGCGCCCAGCGGGAAGATTCCATATTCAGGTTGCTGCGCATACCTTGTAACGCCGTGGTGCGTCGCACCAGATCGCCCCAGGCTTTATCGACAACTTCACCATCGCCATGCTTGATACAGAGTTGCATTAATTGATATTGCGCGACCAGCAAACTTTCCAGCTCTCGATCCACTTCTTGTTTGATCGATCGCGGAGAAAAGAGCAAATCCGCCATAATTGCACACACAATACCGATAACGATCTCGCTACAACGTTCGACGGCAAACTGCGGCGTAAGCAATGGTTCCGGCTGAATGGTGATCACAATGATCAGCGCGGTATAACCGGCCAGCCCCCACGCATACGAGTTTTCTATTCGTACCAGCGAGGATATCCAGGTACAAAAACCGGCCCAGATACAGCACACCAGAATCATCAATAATGGTGCGCGGATCATCGCAATGATGATCACCAGTCCGGCAATACAGCCAATAAATGTGCCGATGATGCGCAAAAAGCCACGATAGCGAATAGCGCCAGAATACGGTTCACCTCCCGCAGCAAAGGCCGGACCGGCGGCAACAATCGCCGCTGTCAGTACCGCCCAGCGTGGCGTTTCCAGCTGGAAGTGAAAGCCAACAAACAGCGCCAATACAATGGCGGTCGCCAGTTTTACCGCAAAGCGAATATGTTGGTTAGCAATGGAGAAAATACCCATCGTGATTAACCAAACTCACGCAGGCGATGGGCCATTTTACGGAAGAACGAATCCTGGCTTTCGTCGCGATCTTGTTTGCCAGTGACCACCACTGTAGCAGTGGTGCCCGCAGGCCAGATGTTCTCTTGCTGGTTGTCGAGACGAATACGAACCGGAACACGTTGCGCCAAACGCACCCATTCAAGGTTAGAGTCGATGGTCGCCATCCCTTTGTCGTCACGCGTGCTGCTGGCGTTGGTGACCCCAGCGGCAACACTATCAACAGTCCCTTTCAGCACTTTGTTACTGCCAAGCGGCGTGATCTCTGCACGATACCCAGGGCGCACCCCTTCCAGCTTAGTTTCTTCCATATAGGCCAGTACATAGAAGGAGTTCTGTTTCACCAGCGCAACCGCCGTTGATCCACGGGTAATAAACTCACCGGTATAGACGTTGAGGTTGGTCACCCAGCCATCTGCTGGCGCGCGGATCACCGTGCGTTCAAGATCCAGTTTTGCCAGATCGCGGGTCGCCTGCGCTTTCGCTAACTGATGCAGAACCGTTTGTAGTACGTTGTTGGCCTGATCGATCTCTTCGCGAGACATCGCCTGCACACCGAGACGGTTACGACGTCCGGCCTCCTGGCGTTTCTCCTGTGCCAGTACCTGATAATAAGCAACATCGGCTTGCGCTTCCTCAAGCGCCTTTTGATAACGCGGCTGGTCGATGGTGAACAGTACCTGTCCTTTTTTCACCAGCTGGTTATCATGAACATTCACCTGGGTAATGAGTCCAGAAACGTCCGGCGCGATCGCAACGACGTCAGCGCTAAAGCGCGCGTCACGCGTCCACGGGGATTCGGTGTAATAGACCCAGGCATTAAAAATTGCGATGAAGGCCAGAATGACTAATACGACCGTGATGGCCGTACGGGAGAATTTTCTTATTAGTGTTTTCACTTCAACCTCAAACGAACAGTCGCGATATCAAATAAAACAAGCAGCAATAGAGCGCGGTGTTGAACAACGCCGGATGCCAGACAAAGTCGTAGATACCTGTTGGCACAAGTACCCGGCGCACCAGCCAGAAAATCGCCAGTGATAAAAGCAATTCGAAAAATATCGGTGGGAAGGACAGCCCAAACACCACGATAACGGGAAACAGACTCATGTTGACCTTGGTTGTATAGAGAGAGCAGGCGTTATTATTTTCAGCATCTGTCGCCGCAGAGAAGGGCATGGAAAGCCGGGCGAGAGCAACATTGCTGTAGATTGATATTTAATATATTAACGTAACTGTTATGCTGTTATCTATATTATGTGATCTAAATCACTTTTAAGTCAGAGTGAATAATGGAACGACTAAAACGCATGTCGGTGTTTGCCAAAGTAGTTGAATTTGGCTCTTTTACCGCCGCCGCCAGACAGCTACAGATGAGCGTTTCGTCCATCAGTCAGACGGTGTCAAAACTGGAAGATGAGTTGCAGGTAAAGCTGTTAAACCGTAGCACACGCAGCATTGGCCTGACCGAAGCCGGTAGAATTTACTACCAGGGCTGCCGTCGGATGCTTCATGAAGTGCAGGATGTTCATGAGCAACTGTATGCCTTCAATAACACCCCCATCGGGACGCTGCGCATTGGCTGTTCTTCAACTATGGCACAAAATGTTCTCGCCGGGCTAACAGCCAAAATGCTGAAAGAATACCCAGGTTTGAGCGTTAATCTGGTTACCGGAATTCCTGCCCCCGACCTGATTGCCGACGGTCTGGATGTGGTGATCCGCGTCGGCGCGTTGCAAGATTCCAGCCTGTTTTCCCGCCGTCTGGGCGCGATGCCAATGGTGGTGTGCGCCGCAAAAAGCTATCTCACACAATACGGCATACCGGAAAAACCCGCCGATTTAAGTAGCCATTCATGGCTTGAATACAGCGTGCGGCCCGACAATGAATTTGAACTGATCGCACCGGAAGGGATCTCGACTCGCCTGATCCCGCAAGGGAGATTTGTGACTAATGATCCGATGACGCTGGTGCGCTGGCTGACTGCAGGCGCTGGGATCGCCTACGTGCCGCTGATGTGGGTGATCAACGAGATCAATCGAGGTGAGCTTGAGATCCTGCTGCCGCGTTACCAGTCAGATCCACGCCCGGTTTATGCGTTGTATACCGAAAAAGATAAGCTGCCGCTGAAGGTACAGGTCGTGATCAACTCACTGACGGATTATTTTGTTGAGGTCGGTAAATTGTTTCAGGAAATGCACGGGCGCGGGAAAGAGAAGTAATTCATATTGTACTGTTACGTTGTACAAACCTGTGCCAACGGGTTCCCCTAACCTTCTCCACAGAGGGGCAAGGGGACCGTTCATGCACGTGGAAGGATTAATTATCCTTCTGAAAATACTGAAATTATTACGCGGTACCGCCAACAGTCAGGTTATCAACTTTCAGCGTTGGCTGGCCCACGCCAACCGGTAAACTTTGCCCTTCTTTACCGCAGACACCCACGCCGTTATCCAGTTTCAGGTCGTTGCCCACCATCGAAATCTGCTGCATGGTTTCGATACCGGAACCAATCAACGTTGCGCCTTTCACCGGTTTAGTTACTTTACCGTTTTCAATCAGATACGCTTCTGAGGTGGAGAAAACGAATTTGCCGGAGGTGATATCCACCTGACCGCCACCAAAGTTCGGTGCATAGATACCGTACTCAACGGATTCAATAATTTCCTGCGGGGTCGATTTACCCGGCAGCATATAGGTATTGGTCATACGCGGCATAGGCAGATGAGCGTAGGATTCACGGCGACCGTTGCCAGTCGGCGTCATCCCCATCAAACGCGCGTTGAGTTTATCCTGCATGTAGCCTTGCAGAATGCCGTTCTCAATCAGCACGTTGTACTGGCCTGGCGTACCTTCGTCATCAATCGCCACCGAACCACGGCGATCGACCATCGTGCCGTCATCAACCACGGTACACAGTTCAGAAGCCACCAGCTCCCCGACCTGTCCACTAAATACTGAAGTGCCACGGCGGTTGAAGTCGCCTTCCAGACCGTGCCCCACCGCTTCATGCAACAGCACGCCCGGCCAACCTGCGCCCAGAACCACCGGCATGGTGCCCGCTGGTGCAGCAACGGCTGAAAGATTGATCAGCGCCATACGCACCGCTTCTTTCGCCCATGCGTCCGCACGGACTTCACCGTCGAGATCGGCAAGGAAGAACTCATAACCAAAACGACCGCCGCCGCCACTGGCACCGCGTTCGCGTTTGCCATCTTCTTCGACCAGAACGCTCACGGAAAGACGCACCAGCGGACGAACATCCGCCGCCAGCGTGCCGTCGGTGGCCGCAACCAGAATTAATTCATAAACGCCGCTGAGGCTGGCAGTCACTTCCTGTACGCGCTTGTCCGCTTCGCGGGCAACCTTATCGACTCGACGCAGGATATCCAGCTTCTCTTCACGGCTCATGCTTTGCAGCGGATCTACCGAGGTATACAACGGGCTATGCTCTACCGCGCCCAGCGTCTGTACTTTGCCATCACCACTATCACGGACGATGGTGCGCGCCGCTTGCGCACTCTGTTCCAGCGCCAGCAGGCTGATTTGGTCTGCGTAAGCAAATCCGGTTTTTTCACCGCTGATTGCACGCACACCAACACCCTGATCGATGTTGTAAGAACCATCTTTAATAATGCGGTCTTCTAAAACCCAGGATTCGTGATAGCTCGACTGAAAATAGAGATCGCCATAATCAAGGCGACGTTCGGCCAGTTGACCGAGGATCGCGAACAAGTCCTGATGTTTCAGGCCGTTCGCCGCTAGCAATTGTTCACTTACCAGGTTCAGACTCATCGTTTTTGCTACTCGTTAGTTACTGCAGTAGAGGATTTTTTACGGCTGCCGGATTCGGCGTGAACGCCCTGTCCGGCCTACGGTTATGTTCCGGCTCGTTGGCCTTTGGCAACGATTATCATATGAGATTGGGGCAATTACGCGCCCTCGTCAAATCATTGCGCTTTTTCTTTACGCGGTTGGCGCAACACTTCGTTGATTTGCGGATCGTCCAGCGGACCCGAAATGTGATAGCGCAAAATGGAGACTTTGCTCCACAACGGTCCCAGCACTTTACTGGCGGCAAACACTGCCGCGCCAACAATGGGGTTAACCGCAAAGGCCGCAGCCACACCCACCGTCGCAGAAATCTCTGGTGCGACAACCGCTTCCATATTCAGGTCGCGACGTACCAGATTTACCGACCCTTTCATAGCGATATCCGCCTCCAGGCCATCCACCAGCGTGTCGTCGGTGTGCATAACGCCGTCTTTAATCCACGCGGTGCTGCGAATGGAGTCAAAATAGAACCCTTCGCCAAAAGTGTCTCTGAAATCAAAACGCAGCTTACGCATCAGGGCATCTACGCTCAATAAGCGCAGCAATTGCCCGGCATGTCCGGTATTGATTTCGGTAATTTCGCCTTTACCCAGTTGAGTATGAATGATGCCATTCAACGTCGCCTCATCTGGCTGCCACGGTGCTTTACGCCAGTGTAAATCGTAATCCACATTAAATGACGACTGCCGTATGGGCGTCGTGACACCAAAAAATTCTGCGGCGGCATCAATTTTCTGCCCGCGCAGTTTTCCTTTCAGCGAGGTACGTTCATTCCCCGGATTATTAACCCATTCACCATCGGCAGTGAGCCGCGAGAAACCGGTATCAATCAGTCCATTGGTCAGCGTTAATGTATCGCCAGAAATGGTGAGATCACTGTCAATACGACCGAATTTTTGCCCCCAGAACCAGCACTCTGCGCATCGTATTTGTGCGTCCGGCCAGCCACGGAAGTTAATGCGCTCCGTTGTCGGGAAAGGTGATGACGGCGTTGAATCACCACGAGTTTTCGCCTCGCTCGGGTTGTAATAAAGATATTTGATATTCGCCAGCCACGGCGCGTTATTACGCATCGCCAGCGTGGCGTTGATTTCACGCCCTTGCGCCTCAACCTGGGTGCCATTTGCCGTCGGTTGCGAAACAATACTCAGGTTATTCCATTGCTGATTTCCCAGCGACAACATAGGCGTACGTAACGTTATGTGTTGTGGGAAACTCGCTGCACCACCGACACTCTCCGCCGCACCTTTCTGGAACAGGGCCAGCCACTCGGCACCATTCATCGGCGGCATATTGAGTTCAACACCACTTTGTTCCGGCAACGGCGGGAGCGTTTTACTGTCTGCCGCCCAAATAGCACGATCGAGCGTCAGCTTTTGACCAAGCAACCAGCGGCTATTGAAATGGTTATCCGCACCAGCCTGTCCGGTTAAATCAAAACTGTTGAGATTGCCATCAACCTTAACGTTTACCGGCAGTGGTTCACCCGCAGGTTTGGCTAACGGTGAAGGTAAGTGACTGCTCACATTCTTCAAATCGCCGTTTAGCTCTACGTTATACGTCGCGCCAGCATGATAAGGCAGCTCAATGCCCACTTTACCATCCCACGCCACGCTGCCACTCAATGCTTCGTTCACCGCTGCAGGCAGAACGCCGGTTTTCGCTGGTTGCCAATTACCGTTGAGATTCACCGCGACCTGGTAGGCTTTTGCCCCTTCTTTGGTGGAAAAATCCACGTTCAACGGCTGATTAAACCAGCTTGCTGTCAGTGGTTCACTTTGCAGATCGCCATTGATAAAGCTGAATTTACCGCTCAAATTTTTCAGGGTGCTGTCGAGTGGTTTGATAAACAGACTGTTATTACGCAGCGTCACATCACCTTTCGCGGTTACCAGTTCGCCGTTCAGCGGGATATCAAGATGTAAGCGAGCATTCACATCGCCGTCGAGCTGGAGTTCTTGCAGGGTCGCACCCAGGGAATCTTTCAGCGGTGTCTCATCAAAGTAAGGGCCAACGGCTTTACCCGGACCTTTAATGTCAGCGTCAATCAGCAGTTTTTCTTTCGAGTAGTCAGGGATCACTGCGGTGAGATCAGTGGCCCGCACACCGCCCAGATTAACGCCATCGGTTTTCATCCATAAACCGTCGTTAATAAAGTCCAGTTCAATATCGAGGTTCGTTAACGCAGGCCAGTCCGGCTGGAAGGCAAACTTCGCGTTGCGCAGCGGCACCAGCACTTCAAACTGACCTTCGTTGTGTTTATAGGGGAAGAGTTGCGGATTGCCACCATAAACCAGCGTCGCGTTATCCGCTTCACCGCCCTGAATCGCGCCACTTAAGTAATCAACCAGGTCTTTACCCATCAAGTTTTCCGGGAAATAGCGCCAGGCTTGTGAACCATCATCGGTACTGATGCCAGCCAGAATACCCAGCCAGGGTTCATCGTTAGCAGGTTGCAGGTAACGAAAACCGCCGCGCGCATGGACGGCTTTGGCTTTAACGTCAATATTACGCCCATCCAGCTGGAAACCTTTGTCATTGTTCAGCCAGCTTATCGTAGCCTGGCCGTCTGCGATTTCCAGTGGCGCACGGAATACCGTTTCGTAAGGCATCTTTGCCTGCTTCATCGACGCGGTAAGCAAACCATTTTCTACGCTGCCGGAAAGCGTCCCGGAGAAGTGTTCCGCACCCGGTAATAATTTCCATTGCTTCCAGGCCAGATCGCTCCACGATGCCTGAAAACGGGTCTTGTCTGCCGCCTGAAGCGGGATATCCAGCGCCAGAGTGTTAATCTTGCCGCTCGGTTGTGTGGAGCGCCAAACATCACCAAGTGCAGGTGAAAGTTTCGCGGCCAGCGGGCGTACGCCCTCCAGGCCTGCCAGCTCCAGATTACTGGCGCGAATCCGGAGTTCGTCACTGCGTTTATTGTCTTTGCCGCCAACGTTCTGTTCCGGTATCCAGGCCAGCGTCAATGCTCCGCTCGGCCAGGGTTTGCCGTCCATCGTGATCCGTGTGTCGGGAATAGAGAACTGCCAGCCCGGGTTTTCACGCGTAATATGCGCGGTAAGATTATCCACCGACAGCGTATGCGTTTGCTTCTCGCCCAACCAGCTGGCACCGCCCTGTTTCAGCCAGACGTCACCGCCGGTTACATCGCCTTTGTCGATCGTCATCCAGCCTTCAAGGGAGAACTGTGCCGTTTCCAGCGCAATATTGTCCTGCATCCATTTACCGAGCCACGGCTTCAGGTCGATGTCATCCGCCTGGAGCCAGACGCGACCATTGCTTAACAACCCCTCATCATCGCGCAAATCCATGCGCACCTGCATCACGCCGTGCTGTCCGGTAAGGCTGGAGAGGCTTACCAGGCCTTCCGCACGGTGTCGACGTGGATCGTTCAGCCAGGTGAGTTGTGGGATCGCCAGCTCGGCGCGCTGACCGGATGGCGTCAGGAAACTGACTTCACTGTCGCGGAGATCGAAATGGTCGAATTGACGAAGAAACAGATCGCTGATGTGACTGGCTTCCAGGCTATCATTACCACCACCGCTGGTGATAGGAGTGTTGGTGCGAAAGCGCAGCTGCCAGAAAGTGAGATCACGAAACTGCCAGCGCATATGTAACAGGCTTTGCCAGACATCCAGCGCCAGAGTAACGCGTTTAACCGAAAATTCGCCGCCATCTTTTAGTTCTGCACGGATGTCGTGCGCTTCAAGCGTCGGGCCAAAATTCTGCCAGCTGGCTGAGAGCTGACTGGCTTCAACCGGCATGCCAGTCGCGGATTCTATTTTGTTGAGGATTTCCGGACGCCAGGCGTCAAGATGCGGTAAAGCAATACGCAGGCCGCTAACCAGCAGGGCAGCGATCACAACGAGCGCGGCTCCAGTAAGCAGTAAAATCCCCGGCAATCGCCTCACCCGTCACTCCTTGTCTGCTAAAAATGTGACTCAAAAACCCTTTGCCGGATGGCGGCCCAGCATCTGTTTACATCATTACGACGTCAAACTGCTCCTGGTTATAGAGCGGTTCAATTTGTACTTTAACCTGTTTGCCAACGAAAATTTCCACTTCCGCCAGCGAGTGTGACTCTTCGCCTTTCAAGGCTTCGGCTACTGCCGGAGAAGCATAGACCAGGAAACGGTCGGAATCGTAAGCATGGTGTACACGAACAATCTCGCGCATGATTTCATAGCATACCGTTTCCACGGTTTTCACCGTTCCGCGACCGTGACAGGTTGGGCATTCGTTACATAGTACGTGCTCAATGCTTTCGCGAGTGCGTTTACGCGTCATCTCCACCAGCCCCAGCGCCGAAAAACCATTAACGCTGGTTTTCACCCGGTCTTTGCTCAACGCCTGCTCCAGCGAATGCAACACGCGGCGACGGTGATCTTCATTATTCATGTCGATGAAATCAATAATGATGATCCCGCCCAGGTTACGCAACCGTAACTGGCGAGCAATAGCCTGCGTCGCTTCAATATTGGTATTGAAGATGGTGTCGTCCAGATTGCGATGACCGACAAACGCCCCGGTATTGATGTCCACGGTGGTCATCGCTTCGGTCTGGTCGATAATCAGATAGCCACCGGATTTTAGTTCAACTTTGCGTTCCAGCGCCCGCTGGATTTCGTTTTCAACATCAAAGAGATCGAAAATCGGCTGGCGGCCTGTGTAATGCTCCAGCTTGCTGGTCATCTCGGGAATGTACTCCGAGGTAAACTCCAGCAATGCTTCGTAAGTCAGGCGCGAGTCAACGCGAATGCGGTCCAGCTCGGCGTCGGCGAAATCACGCAGAACACGCTGCGCCAACGCCAGTTCGCCGTATAGCTGATAACGGGTCTGCGGGCGCTTTTTACGCTCCATGACTTTGGTCCAGACACGTTTCAGATAAGCGGCATCGGAGGCCAGTTCAGCCTCACCAACACCTTCCGCTGCAGTACGGATGATAAACCCGCCCTGCTCGTCGCAATACTCCGCGACCACTTTTTTCAGGCGTTCACGTTCGGATTCGCTTTCGATACGTTGGGAAACCCCAACATGAGAAGCACCTGGCATAAAAACCAGATAGCGAGATGGCAGAGTGATATCGGTGGTCAGGCGCGCACCTTTAGTACCAAGCGGATCTTTCACCACCTGCACCATCAGATCTTGCCCCTGACGGACCAGTTCCGAGATGTCGCGCACCGTGAATTGCTTTTGCTCTTCACCCGCCACACACTCAGTATGCGGCATGATGTCGGATGCATGAAGAAACGCGGCTTTATCCAGCCCAATATCTACAAAAGCCGCCTGCATACCCGGAAGTACACGACTTACACGACCCTTGTAGATATTGCCTACTATTCCGCGTCGCGCCTCACGTTCAATATGAATTTCCTGCAGAATACCGCCATCAATATACGCCACTCGCGTTTCCGAAGGCGTTACGTTTACCAACAATTCAGCCGTCATGTTTATCCCTTTTCTCACGCAGTGCGTTAAAATTACTTAATAATTCATACGTTTCAACCAGCGGTAAGCCGACTACGGCGTGATAGCTGCCATTTATCTTCCTGACAAAACAGCCACCCAACCCCTGAATACCGTATGCACCTGCTTTATCTAACGGTTCTCCGCTGGCGACATAGCCCGCGATGTCTTCGTCTGTTAACGTTCTGAACGTCACATCGGTGACCACCAGGCAATCGAGAATGTGCTGACTGTCGGCCAACGCCACAGCCGTCATCACCTGATGGGTCTGGCCCGATAATTTGCGCAACATCTGCGCCGCATGTTCTGCGTCGCGCGGTTTCTCCAGCACTTCTCCATTCAGGATAACGATAGTATCCGCACCCAGCACCGGGAGATCCTGCGCCGTGTGCGTGACACCCGCCTGTGCTTTCTCGCGCGCCAGACGCACAACATATTGCTGCGCGCTCTCCTGCGGCTGACGCTGCTCCTCAATGCCCGTAACAATACGTTCAAAGGTCACGCCAAGTTGCGCAAGTAACTCCTGACGACGCGGAGAACCGGAAGCTAAATACAGAGAAGTCATAGAAACCTTTATTGCACTGCAAACTGCTGACGGACTTTACGCATCAGCAAGAAAATCCACGGCCAGAGCACTCCATTGACTACACTACTCCAGAACACTTCCGGTCTGAAAGAGACGTTAATCACTAAAAACTCTGCCCAGAAAACAATAATATCCACCACCAGCGAAAGCAACATGACGACCAGCGCCTGCTGCCATAATGCGAGGTTGCGGAAAAGCTGATATTTCAGCGCCACCAGGTAAGCAATGATGCTCATCGCCAACACGCGTACGCCAAGCGTCGAGCCGCTAATCAGATCCAGTATGGCACCCATCACAAAACCTGTGCCCACATTTACGCGATGGGGCAAGGCCAGGATCCAATACAACAGAATAAGCAACACCCAGTTTGGCCGGAAAACAATCAGGTTGTCCGGCCAGGGCATGATTTGCAGCAACAGCGCAATGAGGAAAGAGAGCCAGATTACCCAGCGTCCCTGGCTACGATAGCTCGCCACTATTGCCCTCCCGGCGCACGCGCAGGCGGTTGAGCACCACTTTGCGGCGGCGTAGCCCTTTGTGGAGAGCGATTAGCAGCAGGCTGTGTCGGCGCAGCAGGCGCAGTAGCTGCATTTCCTGTCGCCGGTTGCTGCGGAGTCGGCTGAGCGATCCCCGTTGCCGGTTCAGGTAACTTTGGCCCCATCGCGTCTGGCGAAGGCAATACCTGCGGCATCATCTGCATCAGACGTTCATTAGCAACACGATGCACCTCTTCCGGCGTCATCGGGTTAGCGCCGTTACGATCCGCGCCCCACAGCAGCAGCAGATAACGCAAACGTTGCAGTCCCGCAGTCGGACGCGCCTGAATCACAGTATAAGCGCGCTGGGTATCGAGTTTTACGGAAGAGACAACAGCCACCGGATAGCCTTCCGGGAAACGACCGCCCAGACCGGAAGTCACCAGCACATCACCAACACGAATATCCGTATTCGCTGGCAGATGCTCAAGCTGCAAATCATCCGTACAACCGTTACCGGCTGCAATTACGCGGATATCGTTGCGCAGCACCTGGATTGGCAGCGCGTGGGTCGCATCACAAATCAGCAGCACGCGACTGGTCAGTTTAGCGACGGCCACCACCTGACCAACAACACCTTTGTCGCTGATGACCGGCTGGCCTTCATAAACGCCATTAACGCTACCTTTATCGATAACAACTTGATCGCTATAAGGATCGTTAACCGTAGAGATAACCTGAGTCACCATTTTCTGCTCATCCTGACGCAGCGGGGAACCCAGCAGCTCGCGCAGACGCGCGTTCTCCTGTTTGTATTGTCCAAGCATCAGCAGTTCACTGTTTTTCAGCAACAGTTCCTGACGTAACGCCCGGTTTTCAAGTTCTAGTTGGTCACGCGAGGCCAGCGTCTGCGATACGCCATCCAGCAATTCACGAGGAGCATTGGAAACAAAGTAGAAAGGACTGACGGCGGTATCCATATAAGTACGGATTTGACTGAACGTCCCCAGGCGGCTGTCGGCAATAATAATGCCGAGCGCCACCAGCACCGCCAGAATAAGGCGAATCTGTAGCGACGGGCCACGGCTAAAAATTGGCTTCATAAGTTATGCGTATTCTCGTATCAGACCAGGCAGGGTAAACAGACGCTTCCCCTGCCTGTATCCGATTACTCTTCGCTGAACAGGTCGCCGCCGTGCATGTCGATCATTTCCAGCGCTTTGCCGCCACCGCGCGCCACACAGGTCAGCGGGTCTTCAGCAACAACGACTGGAATGCCGGTTTCTTCCATTAACAAACGGTCAAGGTTACGCAGCAGTGCGCCACCACCGGTGAGCACCATGCCGCGCTCGGAGATGTCGGAAGCCAGTTCCGGCGGACACTGTTCCAGTGCAACCATTACTGCGCTCACAATACCGGTCAGCGGTTCCTGCAGTGCTTCGAGGATTTCGTTGGAGTTCAGAGTAAAACCGCGTGGAACACCTTCTGCCAGGTTACGGCCACGAACTTCGATTTCACGGACTTCATCGCCCGGGTAAGCCGAACCGATTTCATGCTTGATACGTTCTGCGGTGGCTTCACCGATCAGAGAACCGTAATTACGACGCACATAGTTGATGATAGCTTCATCAAAACGGTCACCACCAATGCGCACGGAAGAGGAGTAAACCACGCCGTTCAAGGAGATAACAGCAACTTCAGTGGTACCACCACCGATATCAACCACCATAGAACCGGTCGCTTCAGAAACCGGGAGGCCAGCACCAATTGCGGCAGCCATCGGTTCTTCAATCAGGAACACTTCACGGGCACCAGCGCCCTGCGCGGATTCACGAATTGCGCGGCGTTCAACCTGGGTTGCGCCAACCGGCACACAAACCAGAACGCGCGGGCTTGGACGCATAAAGCTGTTGCTGTGCACTTGTTTGATGAAGTGCTGGAGCATTTTTTCAGTCACGAAGAAGTCGGCGATAACGCCGTCTTTCATTGGGCGAATAGCAGCAATATTGCCCGGCGTACGGCCCAGCATCTGCTTCGCGTCATGACCTACTGCAGCTACGCTTTTCGGTGAACCGGCACGATCCTGACGAATGGCCACCACGGAAGGCTCATTCAATACGATGCCTTGTCCTTTTACATAAATGAGGGTATTCGCAGTACCCAGGTCAATGGACAAGTCATTGGAAAACATGCCACGAAATTTTTTCAACATACTAAGGGATAATCCTGAAAGCTGGGGCGGAAAAGAAAATCCGCTTACTTTACCAACCACACGCAGCAGCGACAAGGCGCAAAAATCATCTGCTACGGTGAAAATTAGTGCAGTTCGTTTCCTTTGTTACAAATCTCTGCCTGAGTCCAGAAAGGCTTAATGCATCAGCAGCATTCCTCGCCTGTTTGCAACCGCGTAAGGTCATTCATCTGCATATGTGCTGCAACAATCTGGCGAGCAGACAAGCACACTCCCATGAGACGCAGCGCGCGTTATTCTACGTGAAAACGGATTAAACGGCAGGTTAAACCGAGTATCTTTGTGAATATTTTTTCACGTTAGTATCAAGTGGCTGTGAGGACGCGAAAAAATCCCCTTGCCCACCTGTAACACCGCGCTGAATCAGGGTCTGCCACTCGCTTCGCGAACGCACGCCGGTGGCGTAAACCTGGGTGCTGGTCCCGGAGCAGGCTTCCACCAGGCTTTGAACCAGCAGCTGATTCTCCGTTCGCTTCTCAATGTTTCTGACCAGCCCCGGATGGAGCTTGAGTAACTCAACATTAAGTTCTTTGATCCAACTGGTGCTTACCAGCGTCAAACCAGCCTGGTTGACGGCTACCCGTACCCCTAAAGCATTCACTAAACGAATAACAGGTTGTAAACGACTGATATGTTGACCTACATCGGCCTCTGCAAGTTCAATAATTATGCGTTTTCGTTGCGATCTTTCACATTGCATTAACGTATCGCGCAGCCAACGCTGAAAACGCGGGCGAATCAGCGACTCAACGGTAACCTGAATCGCCAGATTTTCCTCCGGCCAGTAACGCAATAGTGGAATCAGACGGCTGATTTGCAGGCGGTCATACTCTTCCGATAAGCCAAATTGTAAGACCATCGGCATATACTCCGCCGAGCTAACCTCTTCATTACCATCGAAGATGCGGCACATGAGTTCGCGATGATGAACCTGACCTTCGCGAGTAACCGCCGGTTTTTGATAAAGGCGCGGGCCGCCGCGACTGAGCATTTGCTCGATAAGCGTACGCCAGCGAACATTACCGCGTCCTTTTTCAGGCAACGAGTCATCGTAAATAGCCCAGCTATTGCCGCCCTGCAATCCCGCATTACGCGTGGCAGACTCTGCATGTTCCATTACCTGCTCGGTATCCTGACCACTACGCCAGGCACAGATACCAATGTGGATCATATCGTCGCGATCGAGCATTTTATTGTTCGGCAAGGTATCGACGGCTTTGATTAACTGACTGGCTATGCTCTCAGCCTCTTTTAACGTCCGGTGCGGCAACAGCGCAGCAAAATCACTGCGGTGGTAACGCGCCAGCAGTGCGCCAGGGTAGCGCATCATAAATGTCGACAGCAGATTCGTCAGAGTGAAGAACTGTTCTTCAACCTGGCTGTGCCCCCAGGTATCGCTCAACATATTGAAATCCGGTAGACGAATCATCATCACGATCCCGTGGGTACCTACTTTCTCCTGATCTTCCAGTAACGTTGCTAACTGATTATCGAAGAAGAGTCGGTTATTGAGGCCGGTTTTCATGTCCTGGGCGGCATAAGAGCGGATCAGCGTATCAAGACGGCTGTGTTGTTCGCGTGCGTTCTGAATTTCACGAAGCAGCGTATCCAGCGCACTGCTGGTTCTGGGCGGCCATTCATAGATGGTTCCCAACACATTAGAGCCACGCTCACCGTTTAAGATACGAGTAGCCCGGGTTTCCAGCAATTCTTGCCCGGCAAGTTGCCGTTGTAACCAGCGTACCGCCAGGAAGAGCATAAGAATGATAAAGCCAATCGCCCCCGTGAGCGGCGCGGTGGTCATCAACGAATGGAAATAGTTGCCCATCGGATCCTGATAAACCAGACGCAGCGACATCCCCGGATGCTTTATCAACGGAACGCTCAGTTCGCGAAACAGATCGCTGGTGCCAACCGGACGATAACTACCATTTCTGGCGAGGGTATAAACCTGTTTATCACCATGTAGCAGGTCTACACGAACGATATCTGCTGACATCATTAATTCGGTAATTTGTGGCCTTAATGCGCTGAAGTCATTCGACACAAGGTGGGTATCAATCGCCGTCGCCACCGCCTGAACGCGATGACTAAACTTATACTGAATGGCGTTGTAGAAACTTAGCGAACAGCCCAACAAAGTCACAAAAATTGTTAACCCGGTGAGCAGCGTAACAAAGGCCGAAAATTTCGTCGTTAATCTCATCCTTGTGTTAACTCCGATAGTGAGGAAGCGGGCATACTAGCAAATCAGATTTATCTCGCAATTTATTGCGCTTCATCGGCTTTGCTTTTCCATTAGCGAGTATAGTCTTCAGAAATTATTTTCCAATCCATCATGCACATGAGGACCACTTATGCAGGCGTTACTTTTAGAACAGCAGGACGGCAAAACTCTCGCATCGGTACAGACTCTGGACGAAAGTCGCCTGCCGGAAGGCGATGTCACGGTTGATGTTCACTGGTCGAGCCTGAACTACAAAGATGCGCTGGCAATTACCGGTAAGGGAAAAATCATCCGTAATTTTCCGATGATTCCTGGGATCGATTTTGCCGGAACTGTACGCACCAGCGAAGATCCGCGTTTTCATGCCGGTCAGGACGTATTACTCACTGGCTGGGGCGTTGGTGAAAACCACTGGGGTGGGCTGGCGGAGCAGGCGCGAGTGAAAGGTGACTGGCTGGTTGCCATGCCGCAAGGGCTGGACGCGCGTAAAGCAATGATTATCGGTACTGCCGGTTTTACCGCCATGCTGTGTGTGATGGCGCTGGAAGATGCCGGTGTTCGCCCGCAGGACGGCGAGATTGTCGTAACGGGTGCCAGTGGTGGCGTCGGCAGTACCGCCGTGGCGCTGCTGCATAAATTGGGTTATCAGGTCGTTGCCGTTTCCGGTCGCGAAAGTACCCATGAATATCTGAAAAGTTTAGGTGCCAGCCGTATTCTCCCTCGCGATGCGTTTGCCGAATCCCGTCCTCTGGAAAAACAACTCTGGGCTGGGGCAATTGACACCGTTGGCGACAAAGTGCTGGCGAAAGTGCTGGCGCAAATGAATTACGGAGGCTGCGTGGCAGCTTGTGGTCTGGCGGGTGGTTTTACTCTGCCAACAACGGTCATGCCATTTATTCTGCGTAATGTCCGTTTACAGGGGGTGGATTCAGTGATGACGCCACCAGCACGCCGCGCACAAGCCTGGCAGCGACTGGTCGCCGATTTACCGGAATCATTCTATACCCAGGCGGCAAAAGAGATATCTCTGGCAGAGGCACCGAAATTTGCCGAGGCCATCATTAATAACCAGATCCAGGGTCGCACGCTGGTGAAGGTTAACTAACCATTTAGCAGGGAATAATAAGAGAGGGAACTCATTTTGAAATCATTATTCAATCGGTTAACAGGAAAAGCGGTTAGCCGGACAGCTTTCGTCGAACATCTTGGTCAGAAAGTTGTACAACATAATCCAAACTGGAAAGTCATGATTTCGACTGACCATAAATTGATGCGCATTGATACGGGTCACCAAACGGTGGAAAACCCCCTTGATACTCCACTAAATAGTCATTATTGATACGTCCCGTCGTCTGTTAGGTTTAAGGCGCTTTGCCTGGGTGACGCTACGCTTAATCTGTACCTTAACTCTGATCCCAGGGGTGAATAATCTGATTTTATTTGATTATAAATTAACCACTCAAAGCTATTTGATGCTGAGCATTGTCAGTTTGTTGATTTTGCGTGCTTTAGCATTCACGTTTATCCAGACGATGCAGTGAAAATTGAGTAATCCCCAGCAACCGCTGCGTAATGTCGTCTATCTTGTCGCGATCCTGGCATCCCTACATTATTTGTGGTCTGTGAAGATTATCTCATTGCAGCCCCTCATCTTCGCAGGGCTGGCTTTACAGCTTTTAGCCTTACGTTATAAGAAGTTCCGTCGACGATAGCGCTAATTTCGTGAATTGTGCGGCTTGTTGCAAATTACACGGTGTTGAAGGTTATTTACATGTTAGCTGTTGATTATCTTCCCTGATAAGACCAGTATTTAGCTGCCAATTGCTACGAAATCGTTATAATGTGCGACCTCGTCCTCCCTGACGCAGTTTTTGCGCTGCGGAAAAGGTGACATTGGCGCAACGAAGGTATATTTTGTTTTTTGCCGGAGGATAGCAGCAGATCGCTGCACAATGTCCGTCAAGTCTAACATTGACACTCTGGGGCAAAATAGACCGGCGTCCCGGCCTGCTGGAATTTATCGCTATGCATACAGCTGTCGGGGCATACGCTTTACAGACGGCGGTGAAACGCCTGTCACAATCACACTAAACAAAGAGTACGGAACCCACTCATGGATATTCGTAAGATTAAAAAACTGATCGAGCTGGTTGAAGAATCAGGCATCTCCGAACTGGAAATCTCAGAAGGCGAAGAGTCAGTACGCATCAGCCGTGCAGCTCCTGCCGCAAGTTTCCCTGTGATGCAACAAGCTTACGCTGCACCAATGATGCAGCAGCCAGCTCAATCTAACGCAGCCGCTCCGGCGACCGTTCCTTCCATGGAAGCGCCAGCAGCAGCGGAAATCAGTGGTCACATCGTACGTTCCCCGATGGTTGGTACTTTCTACCGCACCCCAAGCCCGGACGCAAAAGCGTTCATCGAAGTGGGTCAGAAAGTCAACGTGGGCGATACCCTGTGCATCGTTGAAGCCATGAAAATGATGAACCAGATCGAAGCGGACAAATCCGGTACCGTGAAAGCAATTCTGGTCGAAAGTGGACAACCGGTAGAATTTGACGAGCCGCTGGTCGTCATCGAGTAACGAGGCGAACATGCTGGATAAAATTGTTATTGCCAACCGCGGCGAGATTGCATTGCGTATTCTTCGTGCCTGTAAAGAACTGGGCATCAAGACTGTCGCTGTGCACTCCAGTGCGGATCGCGATCTAAAACACGTATTACTGGCAGACGAAACGGTCTGTATCGGCCCTGCTCCGTCAGTAAAAAGTTATCTGAACATCCCGGCAATCATCAGCGCCGCTGAAATCACCGGCGCAGTAGCAATCCATCCGGGTTACGGCTTCCTCTCCGAGAACGCCAATTTTGCCGAGCAGGTTGAACGCTCCGGCTTTATCTTCATCGGCCCGAAAGCAGACACCATTCGCCTGATGGGTGACAAAGTATCCGCAATCGCCGCGATGAAAAAAGCTGGCGTTCCTTGCGTACCGGGTTCTGACGGCCCGCTGGGCGACGATATGGATAAAAACCGCGCCATTGCAAAACGCATTGGTTACCCGGTGATTATCAAAGCCTCCGGCGGCGGCGGCGGTCGTGGTATGCGTGTAGTACGCGGCGACGCTGAACTGGCGCAATCCATCTCCATGACCCGTGCGGAAGCGAAAGCCGCTTTCAATAACGACATGGTTTACATGGAGAAATACCTGGAAAATCCTCGCCACGTCGAGATCCAGGTACTGGCGGACGGTCAGGGCAACGCTATCTATCTGGCGGAACGTGACTGCTCTATGCAGCGTCGTCACCAGAAAGTGGTCGAAGAAGCGCCAGCACCGGGCATTACCCCGGAACTGCGTCGCTACATCGGTGAACGTTGTGCTAAAGCGTGTGTTGATATCGGCTATCGCGGTGCAGGTACTTTCGAGTTTCTGTTCGAAAACGGCGAGTTCTATTTCATCGAAATGAACACCCGTATTCAGGTAGAACACCCGGTTACTGAAATGATCACCGGTGTTGACCTGATCAAAGAACAACTGCGTATTGCTGCTGGTCAGCCACTGTCGATCAAGCAAGAAGAAGTTCACGTTCGCGGCCATGCGGTGGAATGCCGTATTAACGCCGAAGATCCGAACACCTTCCTGCCAAGTCCGGGCAAAATCACCCGTTTCCATGCACCTGGCGGTTTTGGCGTGCGTTGGGAGTCTCATATCTACGCGGGCTACACCGTACCGCCGTACTATGACTCAATGATCGGTAAGCTGATTTGCTACGGTGAAAACCGTGACGTAGCGATTGCCCGCATGAAGAATGCGCTGCAGGAGCTGATCATCGATGGTATCAAAACCAACGTTGATCTGCAGATTCGCATCATGAATGACGAGAACTTCCAGCATGGTGGCACTAACATCCACTATCTGGAGAAAAAACTCGGTCTTCAGGAAAAATAATTTGTGTCGCGCGGTGTTTTCATCGCGCTTAGCAAAGAACGTAATTAACGCCGGGCCTGTTAAGGCTGCCCGGCGTTTTTATTACCGTTAACTAACGGTAGCCTGCAATTTCCGCTTTCAACGCGCTAATTTCAGCATCGCCTTCAACAATTCCCAGCTCAAAACAGTATGTCTTTGTTTCACCCGGCTGAATAAAGGGCAGACGTCCCTGCGCTCGTTCTTTATCACGCCCGTCAGGAAAACTATTACTGACCTCCAGCCCCATAACATATTCGCCCGCACCTAAATTTTTCCACTGAATAAAGTTGGGTAGCTGCAAGGTGTCGAATTTTTCGTAAATTCCCCACCCCAGTTCAGCGTTCACCAGCGCAACTTTACTCATCCCGTGACTGTCGCTATTCAACGTGAGATAGTAAACCTGCTCGTCAAAACCGGGCTGCGGAGTACAAATTTCCAGATGACTGGCTAACCCTTCCGCCGCATGTGGGGTCCGTGGCGTTACGCTGTTAGCCGACAGCAAGATTTCTGCCTGTGGTGATAATAAAGGCCAGCCGTAATTAAAGTGATAAAGAATTTGCAGCGGCTGGCGGGTGAAACCATGATTAGTCACCTTGTCTTCAATGCGCAGCACATTTTCGCCATAACGGCAGCGAATGGTCCTTTCCAGCGTCAGATTTTCACCGAACAATCGTGTTTCCCGTACTTTGCCATTGATGACAAATTCAATGCCGTCGTCGATCCGTTCTGTGCGATACCCCACCTCTTCTGCTGGAGTCGCAGCCAAACGCCCGTGTAACCCCAGCGTTTCTCCGTTATCCTCACAGGGCGTGCCAATGTAGCTAAGTCCGCAGGTAGTCAGTAACCCCGCGTAGAAGCTACGTAAAAACCCGTTGCCCTGAGACTCAAAAAAAGCGGGGGCGACAATGCCGTTGGGGGTGATAAAAGAGAGCGCAGTGTCCTTGTAGCTGGCCCATGCAATATCCAGCGCGCGATCTTTTACCACCGTAAATGCCAATCCCGCACCAGTACGGACATCAAACGCTTCTGTCCCCTTTGATCTGCCACTACGTAACTCATAGTGTTTAATTCCGGCAACCTGCGAGAGATCGCCAATCCACGACCAAATTTCGTTTTTCATTGTGCTGCTTCCCGAATGGACATGTCATGGCGCTGGATGAACGCTTCGATTTCCGCAAGGCGAGACGTTCCCTCCATTGGGCCACGTCGGGTTACCGCCAGTGCACCGCAGGCGTTGGCATATTGTAATGCCCGATGGGCGTCAAACCCTAGCTGGCGGCAGGCAATCCATGCGCCACCAAAACAGTCTCCCGCACCGGTCGGGTCAACTTCTTCCACCGGATAGCTCTCAACATGAAATTGCTCATTCGCGGAGTAGTAACTGGCTCCTTGATTGCCGCGCTTCACAATCACCTCTTTAACACCTTCTTCAAGAAAACCAGCGATTGCACGCTCCGGCGTCGAGTGTGGCGACAAGAGCAACACTTCACCCTCGCTGGGCATATAGATATCCGTTAACTCAAGAACAAAGTGGAGGGCATCGCGCATTTCTGGAATATCGAGCATCTCTTTCCGAATATTCGGGTCGAAAGAAATAACGCCACCATTTGCTTTAACGATGGTTACTGCTTTTTTTACTGCGTCTACCATATGAAATGAAAACAGGGATGAGCCCATAATATGAAAATGGGTACAGTCTTTCAGTATATTTTCATCAACATGCTGCGCCGATAATTTACCGCAAGCGGCATTCTTGATATTAAAAATAAAATCGCGATCGCCAGAGTTATGATAAGTAACAAAGGCACTCCCGGTAGCTTCCAGAGGTAAGACTGAAATCCCCCTGATATCCACACCGTCAGCAGCCAGACGATGTATATTAATATCACCAAAGCCATCATTCCCCACACAGCTAATGATGCCGCACGGAACGCCAAGACGTGTCACCTGGTCGATAAAAATAGCGGGCGCACCACTGGGATAAGGGCCGTTCCAGATACCTGGTTGATCAAATGGCTGGCCGATTTTACTCGCCATAATTTCAACCAGAATTTCTCCAATTGTGAAGACCTTACTCATATGATTAATTCCTTGAAATGATTAGCTGCGTTTTCTTTTATTTCTTACGTCAAAATAAACGGCTACAAGAATGACTAATCCTTTAACCACCATCTGGTAAAAATAGGGAACATTCATTAAGTTCATGCCATTATTAATAACGCCGATGGTTAATGCGCCGATCACCGTCCCCACTACGGTTCCATAGCCGCCGTTCAGGCTGGTGCCTCCCAGTACAGCCGCGGCAATAGCATCCAGTTCGTAGCTCAAGGCGGAATTCGGTTGCCCGGAATAGAGGCGTGAGGCGAGGATCATCCCGCTGATACCTGCCAGCACTGCAGTAATCATAAAGACTTTAATTTTCAAGCGGGTGACATTTATCCCTGAATAGACTGCCGCTTCTTTATTACCACCAGTGATATAAATTTTTCGTCCAAAGGTTGTTTTAGTAAGGATGAAATGATTAATCAGCAATAAGATCATTAATATCCAGATAGGAATCGGTATATAAAGAAACTCTCCATTCCCCAGCGCCAGAAAAGCATCATCTTTAATCATGATGGGCATACCATCAGTCACTATATAAGCGATACCACGGAAGATCCCCATAGTAGCAACGGTGACAATAAACGAAGGGATACCCGCTATAGCCGTCAAGCCACCATTTATCATCCCCAGAACCAGCGCTGCAATAATGGATAATGGGACCAATAAAATAAATGGAATTCCCCATGAAGCCCCAAGCGCAGCAAATGTGCCAATCAATGCAATGGTTGAACCGACTGATAAATCAATATCGCCAAGCAAAAGTACATAAGTCATTCCATAGGCGGTAATTGCAATTATCGAAACCTGAAGAATAATATTAGTAATGTTATTGGCAGTAAAAAAACTGTCATTAATAAGACTGAACAGAATGATTAACACCACCATTCCACTGAGGATACCGCCATATTGCCTGAAGACTTTTTTAAAATTATTTGCAATGGGAATTTCCGAAGGTTTCGGACTGGCAAGAGTTTTCTCTGTCATTTAACGTACTCCTGTTGCAGCGGTCATTACCTGTGTCTGCGTTAAATTTTCACATGAATAAATATCGGCAATCGTTTTATTACGCATTACCACCAGACGATCGCTAAGTGCCATGACCTCTGGCAGTTCAGAGGACACCAGAATAATTGCTGTCCCTGCCGCAGCCAGTTGACGTATCACGTTATAGATTTCAAATTTTGCGCCGACATCCACTCCGCGCGTTGGCTCATCGAGCAATAAAATACGCGGAGTTTTCTCCAGCCACTTGGATAACACGATTTTCTGTTGATTACCGCCGCTCAGCGCTCCCACTGCCTGATGTACAGAACTCACTTTAGTGTTCATTCTGGCAATAGATTGCAGCGTCTTCGCCTCTTCTTGTCGGTGATTGATGAGTCCCATCCGCAAAGCGTTATATTGAAACGCCACGTGGTGCGTGTTCATATTGACGTCGTGCATCAGCACTAACCCTTCTTCCTTGCGGTTTTCGGTCACAAATGCAATGCCATGATCAATGGCCTGTTTGGGATTAGCGATCCTGACTTCCTTGCCATCGATCAACACAGTCCCGTGATACGAAACGAGGCCAAATAGCGCCTTCATCACATCGGAACGCCCGGCCCCCACCAGGCCAAAAAATCCGAGGACTTCCCCCGGACGCACAGCGAAACTGACCTCTTTAAAAAGCGAAGGATGGGAAAGGTTTTTTACTTCCAGTTTTGCAGGAACATTTTCATCCGGCTTTTCCCCAAGACGTGCTGGCCAAATATTTTTCATTTCCCGACCAACCATTTGGGCAATCAAATGCTGGATATCACTGTTTTTCTTTTCATGCGTAGCGATATACTCACCGTCGCGGATCACCGAAATATCATCTGAAATCCGCATAATTTCATCCATGCGATGAGAGATATAAATAACCGCACAACCTCGCTGCTTTAATTTCTCAATAATGTTAAACAGAATCTCTGCTTCATTATCACTTAGCGAAGATGTCGGTTCATCCATAATCACGACATCTGCTGCATAGCTTAAGGCTTTGGCAATTTCTACCAGTTGCCTATGTGCCATCGACATATTGCCGACCATTTCCAGCGGATCCAGTGGGATGCCCAGTTCCGCGAGGAGATTCTGGCAATCTGCGAGCATTTTTTTATCGTTAATAATGCCAAAACGTCGCGGTTCATTATTGGCATAAATATTTTCCGCCACGGTCATATTATTACTCAGGCTCAGTTCCTGAAAAATAATAGCAATCCCTAACTGACGTGAATGCTGCGGATTATTAATGGTGATAGTTTCACCACGTAGTTTTATTGTTCCCTGGGTTGGCGGATAAACACCGGCCAATATTTTCATTAATGTCGATTTACCGGCACCATTCTCACCTAATAAAGTATGTACCCGCCCTTTACGTAAAGAGAGTGTAATATCTTTTAATGCCTGAACATGACCAAATGTCTTCGCAATATGCGAAACATCAAGAATAACATCCGTCATAATGACCTCGGTGTCACAACAAAACGTCGATAACGTTTTGTTGTGAAATGAAGATGTTTATTATTTACCTGTATAAACGCCGGGTTGTACCGGGATCATTTTCTCTACCGGTTTACCATTGAGGTGATCAACAGCGGCATCAATGGCTTTAGCACCCATTTGATCGGGATATTGCCGAATCACGGCCGCAAACGTTTTTTCACTGTCAACGGCATCACGCGCTTCTTTCATGCCGTCAAAACCAATGATTTTGATGTTGTCGTTATGCGCAGATTTCGCTGCGATAACCGCTGCCAACGCCGCATCATCACCAAAGCCAAACAGACCATTCAGGTTGGCGTTGGCCTGCATAATGTTTTGCGCAGTCGTTAACGCTTCAGCCCGCGTTATACCTGGCTGTTCAGCAACAATTTTAATATCCGGTGTCTCGCTTAACCCTTTCTTAAAACCATCAACGCGCGCAACCACCGATTGTAGTGCAGGATAAGAAATAATGGCTACAGTACCTTTACCATTCAAAAGTTTGCCCATTAACTTACCAGCTTCAACGCCTCCCGCGTAATTATCGGTCGCAACATGCGATACGACCGGAACGCCTTCCGCGGCAACGTCAACGGTGATAACGGGAATACCAGCCTTATCGGCTTTAATTATCGCTGCCTGGACACCTTTCGAATCGACCGGAGAGATAATAATGGCATCTACCTTTTTAGTAATAAAATCCTCAACATCAGAAAGCTGTTTGTTTAAATCCTGATTGGCAATAGAGACACTTAAATTGACATTATCTTTTTTCGCCTCTTCTTTCATTGCATTTGCGAGGTCGATATAAAAAGGGTGTTGCTGTGTTAATAATGACGCACCAATTTTATACTCTTTTGCCAATGAACTTTGCGAGAACAATGCCAGGCTCACCATCATAGCGGAACCAAGTAATTTAATATTTTTCATAAACAATCCTCATTGTTTTTGTAGGGTACAACGTCTTAAATTTTTCCTTCACTGCCACAGACGCCAATAATACGAGTTACGACTTCTTTCATGGCGGCCTTTGCGGGCTGCATATAGTGGCGAGGATCATTTGCCGCAGGATTGTTGTAGAAATATCCTTTTAACGCATCGGCAAACGCAATTTTCAATTCTGTCGCGACATTTACTTTACAAATACCGTGGCGAATACAGAGCTGAACGTCCTGTTCCGATAGGCCTGAAGCTCCATGCAACACCAGTGGAATTTCTACCAGCTGGCGAATTTGTTCCAGCCGCACAAAATCCAGACGTGGTTCATGCGCATATAAACCATGTGCAGTGCCTATTGCTACCGCCAGAGAGTCAATTTGGGTACGTTGAACAAACTCTGCAGCTGCGGCTGGTGAGGTATAAGCTGAATCTTTTTCATCCACCAGCAGATCGTCCTCCTGACCGCCAAGACGCCCTAGCTCGGCCTCAACGCTAACATCAAAGCAATGGCAAAAGGCGGTAACTTCTTGCACTCGCGCAATGTTGTCTTCAAATGGCAAATGGGAACCATCAATCATGACAGAACGGATCCCTGCGCGGACCTTGTCAAAAATGTCATCACACTCTTCATGATGATCGAGATGCAGGACTAACGGTAGGTTGTACTCGCGAGCCAGCGATTGTACTAACGAAATCAAACTTCCCACGCCGCCATAACGATAAGTACCCGGTGTTCCCGCCAGCATAACGGGAGAGCGAAGTTGTGCAGCGCTCTCAACAACTACCTGTAAAGTTTCAAGGTTATGAATGTTGAAAGCAGGGACGGCATATCCCTCTGACTGGGCTTTTTTCAGCATGTTTTTGCTTGAAATGATGTACATCGCAGCTCCTGATATTTGTCGTTCACCTTACAAAATGAAGAAAGAGAATCTTCACTTTCATTTTGAAAGCAAACTAGCACAGCAAAAGCGGTAAAAAGCGTGATGCATGTCGAACATCATCAAAATAACTTACAAAAAATAACTTAATTTATTTTTCACTTTGAAAATGAAACCAATGATGCCTTTGGACAGATATGGAAATATTCATTTATTTTCAATGCATTAAGCTATTTTTGCTGCAATTTTTGCCCTATGCTTTTATTTTCGAATTGTCGATATTATTGAAGGGTAACTTTCAAAGAAAAATACAAGGGGCTATAGTGTTACGCATTAAAGGCCAATGAAGAGTGTTAACGTGCCGAGAAAATCGTCTAACCTACTGAAACGCAGATTAAAAATTGCAGAAATTGTTGCCGCCCAGGGTGAAATCAAAGTTGATGACTTATCTGCGCAACTTGGTGTCTCTGGCGTGACGATCCGCGGCGATCTCAGTTATCTGGAGCAACAGGGATATTTAAAGCGATCATTTGGCGGTGCTATTGCGACACCACTCTCCTCTGAACCAGAAGCGATACAACCGATCGCGCCATTGTCTCTGGCACAACAAATGGAAATAGCACGACATTGCGCACGGTTAATTCGCGATCGTGACACGCTATTTCTTGGACATGGGACAATCTGCCGTAAGATCATTCCCTTGCTCAGCGAAGTGAAAAAACTGCGTCTGATCACCAACGATCCCGAACATGCGCTGCTGGCAAATCAGTTTATTGATGGCGAAATAATACTGGCTGGCAGTGAAATGCTGCGCCCCGACACCGCACTGGCCGGAAAACCGCTCGAACAGGCACTTCAGCATTTCACCATTACACACAGCATTCTGGAAATCAGCCATCTGGATGCTGATGGTACTTTAAATATCAACGTTCCCAGACTTGCCGCTGCCTGGCAGCTCTGTTTCGATAATGCCCAGAATAAGACAGTTATCGTTGCCGCCGATCCTGCGCCATCAACGGCTGCCATTGGACATTTGCATCAGGCAGAAAATGTGATCGTCAGCCGCAGCATTAACGAACAATATCAGCAACAATTGCAGTCGGCTGATTTCGTTATCCTTTATACCAGTAATGAGTGCTTTACCTGGTCCAATCGCGAAAGGCTTCAGGAATGAGAGGGGTTTTGTGACAATAACTATCTGCGCTATGGGCGAATTGCTGGCCGAGTTTTTGTCCCGCAACCCACATCAAAAATTCACTCAGCCTGGGGAGTTTATCGGGCCATTTCCCAGCGGTGCACCAGCAATTTTTGCTGCTCAGGTGGCAAAACTGTCCCATCGGGCCATCTTCTTCGGATGTGTTGGTAATGATGATTTTGGCCGACTCATTATAGAGCGCCTCCGTCATGAAGGTGTCATTACCGATGGGATCCATGTTATGAACAATGCCGTAACAGGTACGGCATTCGTGAGTTATCAAAATCCCCAGCAGCGGGATTTCGTCTTTAATATCCCTAACAGCGCCTGCGGTTTGTTTACTGCCGAGCACATTGATAAGGATCTGCTAAAACAGTGTAACCATCTGCATATTGTGGGCTCATCATTGTTCTCATTTCGCATGATCGATGTCATGCGTAAAGCAATAACGACGATCAAATCGGCTGGCGGCACCGTTTCTTTCGATCCCAATATTCGCAAAGAGATGCTGAGTATTCCTGAAATGGCGCAGGCTCTCGATTATTTGATTGAATATACGGATATTTTTATCCCCAGCGAAAGCGAACTCCCTTTCTTCGCGCGTCACAAAAATCTGTCAGAAGAACAGATTGTTAGCGATCTTCTCCACGGCGGCGTAAAACATGTGGCGATAAAACGCGCCCAGCGTGGGGCCAGCTATTACAAGCTTAAAAACGGAACATTACACGCCAAGCATGTTGCAGGCCACGATATCGAAATAATCGATCCAACGGGTGCAGGCGACTGCTTTGGCGCAACGTTTGTCACTCTTTTCTTATCCGGTATCCCGGCACACAAGGCGCTGCAATATGCAAATGCCAGCGGCGCGCTCGCGGTAATGCAGCAAGGTCCAATGGAAGGGATATCCTCACTGGCTGACATTGAAGACTTTTTGCAGCAGCATTGAACGGCAATTTTCTGTCAGATTATTTTCCCTGCCTGAAGACTTGCCGTAGAATTGCCCGTTTCTCGTATCCCCCCATGAGGAGGACCCCTTCCGTGGACACTCGTTTTGTTCAGGCCCATAAAGAGGCGCGCTGGGCGCTGGGGCTGACCCTTTTGTATCTGGCGGTATGGTTAGTAGCCGCTTACTTACCTGGCGTTGCCCCCGGTTTTACCGGCTTTCCGCGCTGGTTTGAGATGGCCTGCATCCTGACGCCGCTGCTGTTTATTGGACTGTGCTGGGCGATGGTGAAATTTATCTATCGCGATATCCCACTGGAGGATGACGATGCAGCTTGAAGTGATTCTACCGCTGGTCGCCTATCTGGTGGTGGTGTTCGGTATCTCTGTTTATGCGATGCGTAAACGGAGCACCGGCACCTTCCTTAATGAGTATTTCCTCGGTAGCCGCTCTATGGGCGGTATTGTGCTGGCGATGACGCTCACCGCGACCTATATCAGTGCCAGTTCGTTTATCGGCGGGCCAGGAGCTGCTTATAAATACGGCCTGGGTTGGGTATTGCTGGCAATGATTCAGCTACCTGCGGTCTGGCTTTCGCTCGGTATTCTCGGCAAGAAGTTCGCGATTCTCGCGCGCCGCTACAATGCGGTGACGCTGAACGATATGCTGTTTGCCCGCTACCAGAGTCGCCTGCTGGTGTGGCTGGCGAGTTTGAGTTTGCTGGTTGCGTTCGTTGGTGCGATGACCGTGCAGTTTATCGGCGGTGCGCGCCTGCTGGAAACCGCGGCGGGTATTCCTTATGAAACCGGCCTGCTGATATTCGGTATTAGCATTGCATTGTATACCGCCTTTGGCGGCTTTCGCGCCAGCGTGCTGAACGACACCATGCAAGGGTTGGTGATGCTGATTGGCACCATTGTGCTGCTTATTGGCGTAGTCCATGCTGCTGGCGGCTTAAGCAATGCAGTAGAGACGCTGCAAACCATCGATCTGCAACTGGTTACGCCACAAGGCGCTGACGATATTCTGTCACCTGCGTTTATGACGTCGTTCTGGGTGCTGGTGTGTTTTGGCGTGATTGGCCTGCCGCATACTGCGGTGCGCTGTATCTCTTATAAAGACAGCAAAGCCGTACATCGGGGGATCATCATCGGTACGATTGTGGTCGCAATCCTGATGTTCGGTATGCACCTGGCCGGAGCGTTAGGTCGGGCGGTGATCCCCGATCTCACCGTACCGGACCTGGTGATCCCGACGTTGATGGTAAAAGTGCTGCCACCGTTTGCTGCCGGGATCTTCCTGGCTGCACCTATGGCTGCGATCATGTCGACGATCAATGCCCAGTTGCTGCAAAGTTCCGCTACGATCATTAAAGATCTCTATCTGAATATCCGTCCGGATCAAATGCAAAACGAGACGCGTCTGAAGCGGATGTCGGCGGTGATCACGTTGGTTCTCGGTGCGTTGCTGCTGCTTGCCGCCTGGAAGCCGCCAGAAATGATCATCTGGCTGAATTTGCTGGCCTTCGGTGGGCTGGAAGCCGTTTTCCTGTGGCCGCTGGTGCTGGGTCTTTACTGGGAACGCGCCAACGCCAAAGGCGCGCTAAGTGCGATGATCGTTGGCGGCGTACTGTATGCCGTACTCGCGACGCTGAATATTCAGTACCTGGGCTTCCACCCTATCGTGCCCTCGTTACTACTAAGTTTGCTGGCTTTCCTGGTCGGAAACCGTTTCGGTACATCCGTCCCGCAAGCTACCGTTTTGACTACTGATAAATAAAGAGTTTTGCCATGCCTTGGATCCAACTGAAACTGAACACTACCGGCGCGAATGCTGAAGAACTTAGCGATGCGCTGATGGAAGCGGGTGCCGTTTCTATCACTTTTCAGGATACCCACGATACGCCTGTATTTGAGCCGCTTCCGGGCGAAACGCGCCTGTGGGGCGACACCGATGTGATTGGTCTGTTCGATGCTGAAACCGACATGAATGAAGTCGTGGCGATTCTGGAGAATCATCCGCTGCTCGGCGCAGGCTTCGCGCACAAAATCGAACAACTGGAAGATAAAGACTGGGAGCGCGAATGGATGGATAATTTCCACCCGATGCGCTTTGGTGAACGACTGTGGATCTGCCCAAGCTGGCGTGATGTGCCGGACGAAAACGCCGTTAACGTGATGTTAGACCCAGGGCTGGCGTTTGGTACAGGGACTCATCCAACCACCTCTCTGTGCCTGCAATGGCTCGACAGCCTCGATTTAACCGGTAAAACAGTCATCGACTTTGGCTGCGGTTCCGGCATTCTGGCTATCGCGGCGCTGAAACTGGGTGCAGCAAAAGCCATTGGTATTGATATTGATCCGCAGGCGATTCAGGCCAGCCGCGACAACGCCGAACGTAATGGCGTTTCTGACCGTCTGGAACTCTACCTACCTAAAGATCAGCCAGAAGAAATGAAAGCCGACGTGGTGGTCGCTAACATCCTTGCAGGCCCATTACGTGAACTGGCACCGTTAATCAGCGTCCTGCCGGTTTCAGGTGGCTTGCTGGGCCTTTCCGGTATTCTGGCAAGCCAGGCAGAGAGCGTTTGTGAAGCTTATGCCGACAGCTTCGCTCTGGACCCGGTCGTGGAAAAAGAAGAGTGGTGCCGCATTACCGGTCGTAAGAATTAACTTTCGCATCACCGTATAGTGATGCAGAGCGAAGTGCGAGCAATATCACAAAAGGCACGTTAATTTGCCGATTATTTACGCAGATTTGCGTGCCAAAATTTTCATTCATAAAGAAAAATTGAGAACTTACTCAAATTTTTTGGAGTGTAAATTTTAGTCACTATTTTCTAATATGATGATTTTTATGAGTAATTATCGCGATACGCTCATTTTAAATGCAATTCTTTGATCCATCTCAGAGGATTGGTCAAAGTTTGGCCTTTCATCTCGTGCAAAAAATGCGTAATATACGCCGCCTTGCAGTCACAGTATGGTCATTTCTTAACTCATGCGCATCGGACAATATCAGCTCAGAAATCGCCTGATCGCAGCGCCCATGGCTGGCATTACAGACAGACCTTTTCGGACGTTGTGCTACGAGATGGGAGCCGGATTGACAGTATCCGAGATGATGTCTTCTAACCCACAGGTTTGGGAAAGCGACAAATCTCGTTTACGGATGGTGCACATTGATGAACCCGGTATTCGCACCGTGCAAATTGCTGGTAGCGATCCGAAAGAAATGGCAGATGCAGCACGTATTAACGTGGAAAGCGGTGCCCAGATTATTGATATCAATATGGGTTGCCCGGCTAAAAAAGTGAATCGCAAGCTCGCAGGTTCAGCCCTCTTGCAGTACCCGGATGTCGTTAAATCGATCCTTACCGAGGTCGTCAATGCAGTGGACGTTCCTGTTACCCTGAAGATTCGCACCGGCTGGGCGCCGGAACACCGTAACTGCGAAGAGATTGCCCAACTGGCTGAAGACTGTGGCATTCAGGCTCTGACCATTCATGGCCGTACACGCGCCTGTTTGTTCAATGGAGAAGCTGAATACGACAGTATTCGGGCAGTTAAGCAGAAAGTTTCCATTCCGGTTATCGCGAATGGCGACATTACTGACCCGCTTAAAGCCAGAGCTGTGCTCGACTATACAGGGGCGGATGCCCTGATGATAGGCCGCGCAGCTCAGGGAAGACCCTGGATCTTTCGGGAAATCCAGCATTATCTGGACACTGGGGAGTTGCTGCCCCCGCTGCCTTTGGCAGAGGTTAAGCGCTTGCTTTGCGCGCACGTTCGGGAACTGCATGACTTTTATGGTCCGGCAAAAGGGTACCGAATTGCACGTAAACACGTTTCCTGGTATCTCCAGGAACACGCTCCAAATGACCAGTTTCGGCGCACATTCAACGCCATTGAGGATGCCAGCGAACAGCTGGAGGCGTTGGAGGCATACTTCGAAAATTTTGCGTAAACAGAAATAAAGAGCTGACAGAACTATGTTCGAACAACGCGTAAATTCTGACGTACTGACCGTTTCTACCGTTAACTCTCAGGATCAGGTAACCCAAAAACCCCTGCGTGACTCGGTTAAACAGGCACTGAAGAACTATTTTGCTCAACTGAACGGTCAGGATGTGAATGACCTCTATGAGCTGGTACTGGCTGAAGTAGAACAGCCCCTGTTGGACATGGTGATGCAATACACCCGTGGTAACCAAACCCGTGCTGCGCTGATGATGGGCATCAACCGTGGTACGCTGCGTAAAAAATTGAAAAAATACGGCATGAACTAATTCAGGTTAGCTAAATGCTTGATTAAAAAGGCGCTACTCGGCATGGGGAAGCGCCTTTTTTATAGGTGTCACAAAGGGAGTGACCATGAGAACAGGATGTGAACCGACCCGATTTGGTAATGAAGCAAAGACCATCATCCAGGGTGATGCATTAACCGAACTTAAAAAGATCCCCGCCGAAAGTGTAGATCTGATCTTTGCCGACCCACCGTATAACATCGGTAAAAATTTTGATGGTCTGATCGAAGCCTGGAAAGAAGATCTGTTTATCGACTGGCTGTTTGAAGTGATTGCAGAGTGCCACCGCGTTCTGAAAAAGCAGGGCAGCATGTACATCATGAACAGCACGGAAAACATGCCCTTTATCGATCTCCAGTGCCGCAAGCTTTTTACCATCAAAAGTCGCATCGTCTGGTCATATGACAGTTCTGGAGTGCAGGCGAAAAAACACTACGGCTCCATGTACGAACCCATCCTGATGATGGTGAAAGACGCAAAGAACTACACGTTCAACGGTGATGCTATTCTGGTAGAAGCCAAAACCGGATCGCAGCGCGCGTTGATCGATTATCGCAAAAATCCTCCACAGCCTTACAATCATCAAAAAGTACCGGGTAACGTCTGGGATTTTCCGCGCGTGCGTTATTTGATGGATGAATATGAGAATCACCCGACGCAAAAACCGGAAGCCTTACTGAAACGCATTATTCTCGCCTCTTCCAACCCAGGCGATATCGTTCTCGACCCGTTTGCCGGTAGCTTTACTACCGGTGCCGTAGCCGCCGCCAGCGGGCGAAAATTCATTGGTATTGAGATAAACAGCGAGTACATCAAAATGGGGCTTCGACGGCTGGATGTCGCGTCGCATTACTCTGCGGAAGAACTGGCGAAAGTGAAAAAAAGAAAGACCGGCAACCTGTCAAAACGAAGCCGGTTAAGCGAAGTTGACCCCGATCTCATTGCAAAGTAAAGGAAGTGTAAGCCTGGCTTTCAGATTATTCATTTCGTGTATATTTCCTGCCAGACTTGGTTAAACATGCACAGGCTCAGGTAATGATTCGCAAGTATTGGTGGCTCGTCGTTTTCGCTGTCTTCGTTTTTCTGTTTGATACTTTACTGATGCAGTGGATTGAACTGCTGGCAACAGAAACAGACAAATGCCGCAATATGAACTCAGTTAATCCACTAAAACTGGTTAACTGTGACGAACTGAATTTTCAGGACAGAATGTGAATTTATATGACACTTAATTCATTCGTTTGATGAATTAATTTCGTTATGTTTTCATCTGGCATGAACATTCTTAATACGTTATCGACCAGTGCGGGTGCTTGTTTATAAAGATCATAACCCGCCATATTCATTAACCAGTTTTGAACAATACCGCTGAAGGCTCCATCAATAATAATCATCACAACATCTAAATCGAGATTATTTGCTATACAACCTTGTTGCTGACATGCCTGCAATACTTCGCGGAGAGTCTGCGGATTAAAGCCCATCTTTTCGCGTATCACTCCCTCTGCCAGCATCTCATCATTAAATTCACATTTGTGATATAAGATTTTCAGCAACGCCTGCTGGCGGGGAATTTTGGCAATATATTGCAAGCCAACAATCAATTTTTCACGCAATTGCTGAAACGGGTCATGCTCTAACCCAGCAGTCAAGTGATCCTGGATTAACTCCCGCAATGAAGGCTGTTGCAACCACATCTCATTAAACAGTTGGGTCTTGTTCTCGAAGTGCCAGTAGATAGCGCCACGCGTAACGTTAGCGGCGTCGGCAATGTCGTTGAGCGTCGTCTTGCTTACGCCATGCTGCGCAAACTGGGCGATGGCAGTTTCAATCAGTTCTTGCCGGGTCTTCAGGGCTTCAGCTTTGGTTCTTTTTGCCATGATTAATTATTCAGGAAATAAATATATTCGACACAGGATGAGAAAATAGCGAAGGTTAATCTATCACCTAATGTATATTTATACGAGAGGCTAATATTGAGTTGCTATAAATCGTCAAATAAATAACGTTTATTATTTACCTAAAATACATTCACTCTATCAATATATATTTCAATTTACGAGGATTTGATTCTACCTCTTTCAACCCGCGTCAAAATAAAACAGTAGAATATTAATCTTTTTTTGTGTTTATGTGCCTTGAGACGCCAGTACTCATAACTATTCCTTACATCGACGAATGATAATTTGTAGGATAGCGAACTGTATTTTTCTTTCTGCGAGTTAACGCGTTGCATTTTTGGGTAAATAACGCGCTTTTGGTTTTTTGAGGAATAGTAATGACGAAACATGCCAGGTTTTTCCTCCTGCCCTCCTTTATTCTGATCTCCGCGACTTTAATCGCCGGTTGTAACGATAAGGGAGAAGAGAAAGCTCACGTCGGTGAACCGCAGGTTACCGTTCATATTGTGAAAACGGCCCCGTTAGAAGTTAAGACTGAATTACCAGGCCGCACCAATGCTTACCGTATAGCCGAAGTTCGCCCACAGGTTAGCGGGATCGTACTGAGTCGCAATTTCACTGAAGGCAGCGATGTGCAAGCAGGCCAGTCTCTGTACCAGATCGATCCCGCGACCTATCAGGCAAGTTATGACAGCGCGAAAGGCGAACTGGCGAAAAGTGAAGCCGCCGCCGCCATCGCGCATTTGACTGTAAAACGTTACGTTCCGCTCGTGGGTACGAAATACATCAGTCAGCAGGAGTACGACCAGGCCATTGCTGATGCTCGCCAGGCCGATGCCGCCGTGATTGCCGCAAAAGCCACGGTCGAAAGCGCTCGCATCAATCTCGCTTATACCAAAGTGACTGCGCCAATTAGTGGACGTATCGGCAAATCGACTGTGACCGAAGGCGCTCTTGTCACTAATGGGCAAACGACCGAACTGGCGACTGTCCAGCAGCTCGATCCTATCTACGTTGATGTGACCCAATCCAGCAACGATTTTATGAGGCTGAAGCAATCCGTAGAGCAAGGAAATTTGCATAAGGAGAACGCCACCAGCAACGTAGAGTTGGTCATGGAAAACGGTCAAACCTATCCCCTGAAAGGTACGTTGCAATTCTCCGATGTTACCGTTGATGAAAGCACCGGCTCCATAACCCTACGTGCCGTCTTCCCTAACCCGCAACATACGCTTTTGCCAGGTATGTTTGTGCGCGCACGGATTGATGAAGGCGTTCAACCTGACGCCATTCTTATCCCGCAACAAGGCGTTAGCCGCACACCGCGTGGTGATGCAACCGTGCTGATTGTTAACGATAAAAGTCAGGTTGAAGCGCGCCCTGTCGTTGCCAGCCAGGCGATTGGCGATAAATGGTTGATTAGCGAAGGGCTGAAATCTGGCGATCAAGTCATTGTCAGCGGCCTGCAAAAAGCGCGTCCGGGAGAGCAGGTTAAAGCCACTACCGATACCCCCGCAGATACTGCATCGAAGTAAGGCAATCTGACATGGCAAACTTTTTTATTCGACGACCGATATTTGCATGGGTGCTGGCCATTATTCTGATGATGGCGGGTGTACTGGCGATCCTACAATTGCCCGTCGCCCAATACCCAACCATTGCGCCGCCTGCAGTTTCTGTTTCGGCAAACTATCCGGGCGCTGATGCGCAGACCGTGCAGGATACGGTGACGCAGGTTATCGAACAGAATATGAATGGTATCGATAACCTGATGTATATGTCCTCCACCAGCGATTCCGCCGGTAGCGTGACAATTACCCTTACCTTTCAGTCCGGGACCGATCCAGATATCGCGCAAGTGCAGGTGCAGAACAAACTCCAGCTCGCCACGCCGTTGCTGCCGCAGGAGGTACAGCAGCAGGGGATCAGTGTTGAAAAGTCCAGTAGCAGCTATTTGATGGTGGCGGGCTTTGTCTCTGATAACCCAGGCACCACACAGGACGATATCTCGGACTATGTGGCCTCTAACGTTAAAGATACGCTTAGCCGTCTGAATGGCGTCGGTGACGTACAGCTTTTCGGCGCACAGTATGCGATGCGTATCTGGTTGGACGCCGATCTGCTAAACAAATATAAACTGACGCCGGTTGATGTGATTAACCAGTTGAAGGTACAGAACGATCAGATCGCTGCCGGACAGTTGGGCGGAACGCCAGCGTTACCAGGGCAACAGTTGAACGCCTCGATTATTGCTCAGACGCGGTTAAAAAATCCGGAAGAATTCGGCAAAGTGACCCTGCGCGTAAACAGTGACGGCTCGGTGGTACGCCTGAAAGATGTCGCACGGGTTGAACTTGGCGGTGAAAACTATAACGTTATCGCTCGCATCAACGGTAAACCGGCGGCGGGCCTGGGTATTAAGCTGGCAACCGGCGCGAATGCTCTCGATACCGCGAAAGCCATTAAGGCAAAACTGGCGGAATTACAGCCATTCTTCCCGCAGGGAATGAAGGTTCTCTACCCTTATGACACCACACCATTCGTCCAGCTTTCTATTCACGAAGTGGTAAAAACGCTGTTCGAAGCCATTATGCTGGTGTTCCTGGTGATGTATCTGTTCTTGCAGAATATGCGAGCAACGCTGATCCCCACCATTGCGGTACCCGTGGTGTTGTTAGGGACGTTTGCCATCCTCGCCGCTTTTGGTTACTCCATCAATACACTAACTATGTTCGGGATGGTGCTTGCCATCGGGCTGCTCGTCGATGATGCGATAGTGGTGGTGGAGAACGTCGAGCGCGTGATGATGGAGGATAAGCTCCCGCCAAAAGAAGCGACGGAAAAATCAATGTCGCAAATCCAGGGCGCACTGGTGGGTATCGCGATGGTGCTGTCAGCGGTATTTATTCCAATGGCATTCTTCGGCGGTTCTACTGGGGCAATTTACCGCCAGTTCTCTATCACCATCGTTTCGGCAATGGCGCTTTCTGTTCTGGTGGCATTGATTCTTACCCCAGCGTTATGTGCAACACTGCTCAAACCCGTCTCTGCTGAGCATCACGAAAATAAGGGCGGTTTCTTCGGCTGGTTTAATACCACCTTCGATCATAGCGTTAACCACTACACCAACAGCGTCGGCAAAATCCTCGGTTCCACAGGACGATATTTACTGATCTATGCACTAATTGTTGCTGGAATGGTGGTGTTGTTTTTACGTCTTCCGTCTTCCTTCTTACCTGAAGAGGATCAGGGTGTCTTTCTGACTATGATTCAGTTACCCGCTGGCGCGACGCAAGAGCGGACGCAAAAAGTGTTGGATCAAGTGACGGATTACTATCTGAAGAACGAGAAAGCGAACGTAGAAAGTGTCTTTACGGTTAACGGCTTTAGCTTCAGCGGCCAGGCACAAAATGCCGGTATGGCTTTCGTCAGTCTGAAACCGTGGGAAGAGCGTAGTGGTGACGAAAACAGTGCGGAAGCGGTAATCCATCGTGCCAAAATGGAATTGGGCAAGATCCGCGACGGTTTTGTCATTCCATTCAATATGCCAGCCATTGTTGAACTGGGCACGGCAACGGGTTTCGACTTTGAGTTAATTGATCAGGCTGGGCTGGGTCACGATGCCCTGACCCAGGCCCGTAACCAGTTGCTTGGCATGGCGGCGCAACATCCTGCCAGCTTAGTCAGCGTGCGTCCTAATGGTCTGGAAGACACCGCGCAGTTTAAACTGGAAGTTGACCAGGAAAAGGCGCAGGCATTAGGTGTTTCACTTTCTGACATCAATCAGACCATTTCAACGGCGTTGGGTGGGACTTACGTTAACGACTTCATTGACCGTGGTCGCGTGAAAAAGGTGTATGTTCAGGCGGATGCCAAATTCCGTATGCTGCCAGAAGATGTCGATAAACTTTATGTCCGCAGCGCCAACGGCGAAATGGTGCCATTCTCTGCCTTTACCACTGCACATTGGGTGTATGGCTCTCCGCGACTGGAGCGCTACAACGGTCTGCCGTCAATGGAGATTCAGGGGGAAGCCGCGCCAGGAACCAGTTCCGGCGATGCCATGGCGTTGATGGAAAACCTTGCATCACAATTACCAGCTGGCATTGGTTATGACTGGACGGGTATGTCATATCAGGAACGCTTATCGGGAAACCAAGCTCCCGCTCTGGTAGCAATTTCCTTTGTGGTTGTTTTCCTGTGCCTTGCTGCACTCTATGAAAGCTGGTCAATTCCTGTCTCGGTTATGTTAGTCGTGCCGTTAGGGATTGTCGGCGTGCTACTGGCGGCGACACTCTTTAATCAAAAAAATGACGTCTACTTTATGGTGGGCTTGCTAACGACAATTGGCTTGTCGGCCAAAAACGCTATTTTGATTGTTGAGTTCGCTAAAGATCTCATGGAGAAAGAGGGTAAAGGTGTTGTTGAAGCGACACTGGTGGCAGTACGTATGCGTCTGCGTCCTATCCTGATGACCTCTCTCGCCTTTATTCTCGGCGTATTACCGCTAGCTATCAGTAACGGTGCCGGCAGTGGCGCGCAGAACGCAGTGGGTATCGGGGTAATGGGCGGGATGGTCTCTGCAACGTTGCTGGCAATCTTCTTCGTGCCGGTGTTCTTTGTGGTTATCCGCCGTTGCTTTAAAGGATAAATCAGAAACATAAAGGCGCTTTCGGGTGCCTTTATTATTTTCAGTGAAACCCATAAAAATTAATAAGATATTCTTCTACTCACTCTTTAAAAACTTTCTATAGTTCCCGCTCCCTTCACTATTTTTACAATTCACATAATTTGTCATTATTCATGCCGCAAGATTTATAACCTCCAGTGATAAAATGGCATTCAGCTCGTTAATAAGAGAGTTAACTTATTAAGCGTTAGCGTTTATTACTGAGGTAACACCATGAAAAGATTAATTCCTGTAGCATTGCTCACCGCATTGCTGGCGGGCTGTGCTCACGATTCGCCCTGCGTTCCGGTTTATGACGATCAGGGTCGACTGGTTCACACCAATACCTGTATGAAAGGCACGACTCAGGATAACTGGGAAACGGCTGGGGCTATTGCTGGCGGGGCAGCAGCTGTTGCTGGCCTGACGATGGGGATCATCGCTCTGTCGAAATAACTGAACAGGGCGCGGAGTACCGCGCTCTGTTTAACGATACAGTATCTCTCCATAAGATAAAATATTGCTATATTCTGCTGGGTAATTCCCTGCTGATTTAGCATGTTATATCGCGTTATTTCGCTGCTTTCGAAATAACGCATCAATTTAATTTTCACAATTCCTACCAGAAATATACTCACGCTAACAATCATTATTCTGCTTAGTAAAAATGCGTAAATATTTTGCGCCAAAATGTGGCGCATGTTTCATTTTCGCACCATTGCGGGGCGCTGTTTTTATTATTTCCTGTCTACACTCAGCTTATTGCGACGCGAAATCGTGCGCAAAAGCTGGCACTACTTTTGCTTATAAGAGGATGGCCACAGACAGGTAAAAGACGTTTCCCAAACGTCCTATAACGATAATTTTCGCCTCACAGGAAGCATTATGAAAAAGATGATGATAGCCACACTGGCTGCCGCCAGCGTGCTGCTTGCCGTTGCAAATCAGGCGCATGCTGGCGCGACGCTTGATGCCGTTCAGAAAAAAGGTTTTGTGCAATGCGGGATCAGTGATGGATTACCTGGGTTCTCTTATGCCGATGCTGACGGTAAGTTTTCAGGTATTGATGTAGATGTTTGTCGTGGTGTTGCGGCAGCTGTATTTGGTGACGACACGAAAGTGAAATATACCCCGCTCACTGCAAAAGAACGCTTCACGGCTTTACAGTCAGGGGAGGTGGATTTGCTCTCCCGTAATACGACCTGGACTTCCTCTCGCGATGCCGGTATGGGAATGGCATTTACTGGCGTCACTTATTATGACGGCATTGGTTTCCTGACGCACGATAAAGCGGGATTAAAAAGCGCGAAAGAACTGGATGGCGCAACAGTCTGTATTCAGGCGGGTACTGATACCGAACTCAACGTCGCCGATTACTTCAAGGCAAACAATATGAAGTACACACCAGTGACTTTCGATCGCTCTGACGAATCCGCGAAGGCACTGGAATCTGGTCGCTGCGATACGCTGGCCTCGGATCAATCACAACTGTATGCCCTGCGCATCAAATTAAGCAACCCAGCTGAATGGATTGTTTTACCGGAAGTTATCTCTAAAGAACCGCTTGGGCCGGTAATTCGTCGTGGCGATGATGAATGGTTCTCTATAGTGCGCTGGACGCTTTTCGCCATGCTGAATGCTGAAGAGATGGGCGTTAATTCGCAAAACGTTGATGAAAAAGCGGCTAATCCTGCAACGCCTGATATGGCGCATCTGCTGGGTAAAGAGGGCGATTACGGTAAAGATCTGAAGCTGGATAATAAATGGGCTTACAACATCATCAAACAGGTGGGTAATTACTCGGAAATTTTTGAGCGTAACGTAGGTTCAGAAAGCCCCCTGAAGATTAAACGTGGGCAAAATAATCTCTGGAATAACGGCGGTATTCAGTACGCGCCGCCCGTGCGTTAAGTCGGTGTGAGGTAACGAGCGTCGCTACGGCGGCGCTCTCTTCAGCGTTATGCTTTCCGAGGTTTCTATGTCTCATCGCCGCTCAACCGTTAAAGGCTCACTCTCCTTTGCCAACCCTACGGTTCGCGCCTGGTTATTCCAGATCCTTGCCGTTGTTGCTGTTGTCGGCATTGTTGGTTGGCTATTTCACAACACTGTGACGAATCTCAGTAATCGTGGCATTACTTCGGGTTTTGCCTTTCTGGATCGCGGCGCTGGCTTCGGTATTGTCCAGCATTTGATCGATTACCAGCAGGGTGATACCTACGGACGCGTTTTCATTGTTGGCTTACTCAATACGCTGCTGGTTTCTGCATTGTGTATTGTATTCGCTTCTGTTCTGGGCTTCTTTATCGGTCTGGCACGACTTTCGGATAACTGGCTGCTACGAAAGCTTTCCACAATTTATATTGAGATCTTCCGTAATATTCCGCCGCTACTGCAAATCTTCTTCTGGTACTTTGCCGTGTTGCGCAATTTGCCCGGACCACGCCAGGCAGTGAGTGCGTTTGATCTGGCCTTTTTAAGCAATCGTGGGCTTTATATTCCGTCGCCGCAGCTGGGAGACGGGTTCCTTGCATTTATCCTGGCTGTTGTTATGGCTATAGCCCTTTCTGTTGGGCTATATCGCTTTAATAAAAAACACCAGATAAAGACCGGACAACTGCGCCGAACCTGGCCGTTCGCCGTTGGATTAATCATTGGCTTGCCTTTACTGGCGCAATGGCTTTTTGGCGCGGCACTGCACTGGGATGTTCCAGCCCTACAAGGTTTTAATTTCCGCGGCGGGATGGTTTTAATTCCTGAACTGGCAGCCTTAACGCTGGCGCTTTCGGTTTATACCTCTGCATTTATCGCCGAGATTATCCGCGCCGGGATTCAGGCGGTGCCTTATGGTCAACATGAAGCAGCCAGGTCACTGGGATTGCCCAACCCGGTTACGCTACGCCAGGTCATTATTCCTCAGGCACTGCGAGTGATTATTCCTCCATTAACCAGCCAGTATCTCAACATCGTCAAAAACTCCTCTCTTGCCGCCGCTATTGGCTATCCGGATATGGTTTCGCTGTTTGCTGGCACCGTACTAAACCAGACGGGGCAAGCCATCGAGACTATAGCCATGACCATGTCGGTCTATCTGATTATCAGTTTGACTATCTCGCTGCTGATGAATATTTATAACCGCCGCATCGCGATCGTTGAACGCTAAGGAGTCATGATGACAAAAGTATTGCTGTCTCATCCCCCGCGCCCGACGACCCATAATTCAAACCGCGCTATGGTGTGGATGCGTAAAAATCTGTTCTCCAGCTGGAGCAATAGCCTGCTGACTATTGGCTGTCTGTGGCTGATGTGGGAACTGATCCCACCGTTGCTGAACTGGGCATTTTTGCAGGCTAATTGGGTTGGCTCAACGCGTGCCGACTGCACAAAAGCAGGTGCCTGTTGGGTCTTCATCCACGAACGATTTGGTCAGTTTATGTATGGGCTTTACCCACACGACCAACGCTGGCGAATTAACCTGGCATTACTGATTGGCCTTGTTTCTATCGCACCAATGTTCTGGAAAATACTCCCGCATCGCGGTCGCTATATTGCGGTATGGGCGGTGATTTACCCACTGATTGTCTGGTGGCTGATGTATGGCGGGTTTCTTGGTCTTGAGCGGGTTGAAACCCGGCAATGGGGCGGGCTGACGCTAACTTTAATTATTGCATCAGTTGGGATTGCGGGGGCGCTGCCGTGGGGGATCTTACTGGCGTTAGGTCGCCGCTCCCATATGCCGATTGTGCGTATCTTATCGGTCATTTTTATCGAGTTCTGGCGCGGTGTACCGCTGATTACCGTTCTGTTTATGTCTTCGGTCATGCTGCCGTTGTTTATGGCAGAAGGCACCAGTATCGACAAATTGATCCGCGCGCTGGTTGGCGTGATCCTGTTTCAGTCAGCATATGTTGCGGAAGTCGTGCGAGGCGGATTACAGGCGCTGCCTAAAGGGCAATATGAAGCGGCAGAGTCGCTGGCGTTGGGTTACTGGAAAACCCAGGGGCTGGTTATTCTGCCACAGGCGTTGAAGCTGGTGATTCCTGGGCTGGTAAATACCATCATCGCACTCTTCAAAGATACCAGCCTGGTGATCATCATCGGGTTGTTCGATCTTTTCAGTAGCGTTCAGCAGGCAACCGTTGATCCCGCCTGGTTGGGTATGTCGACGGAAGGGTATGTTTTCGCCGCACTGATCTACTGGATCTTCTGTTTCAGCATGTCACGTTATAGCCAACATCTGGAAAAACGTTTTAACACCGGGCGTACACCGCATTGAGGACACTATGAGCCAAATTTTACTGCAACCTGCTAACGCGATGATTACGCTGGAAAACGTCAATAAATGGTATGGGCAATTCCATGTTTTGAAAAATATAAATTTAACCGTGCAACCGGGAGAACGGATCGTTCTGTGTGGCCCTTCTGGTTCCGGTAAATCGACAACCATTCGTTGTATTAATCATCTGGAAGAACATCAACAGGGACGGATCGTGGTGGATGGCATCGAACTTAATGAAGATATCCGCAATATTGAGCGCGTCAGGCAGGAAGTGGGAATGGTCTTTCAGCATTTCAATCTCTTCCCTCATCTGACCGTTCTACAGAACTGTACCCTGGCACCGATTTGGGTACGCAAGATGCCTAAAAAAGAGGCTGAAGCTCTGGCGATGCATTACCTTGAGCGGGTGAGAATTGCCGAACATGCCCAGAAGTTTCCCGGACAGATTTCTGGTGGTCAGCAGCAACGTGTTGCCATTGCGCGCTCGCTGTGTATGAAGCCGAAAATTATGTTGTTTGATGAGCCCACATCGGCGCTCGATCCGGAGATGGTAAAAGAAGTGCTGGATACGATGATTGGGCTGGCGCAGTCGGGTATGACAATGTTGTGCGTAACGCACGAGATGGGATTTGCGCGAACCGTCGCTGATCGGGTGATTTTTATGGATCGTGGGGAGATAGTGGAACAAGCTACACCTGATGAATTTTTTGCGCATCCTAAATCGGAGCGTACGAGGGCATTTTTATCGCAGGTTATCCATTAAGTTGTACATGGATTCGAAACGCAAAAAGGCCATCCTTTCGGATGGCCTTTCGCTTGATTTGATGTCTGGCAGTTTATGGCGGGCGTCCTGCCCGCCACCCTCCGGGCCGTTGCTTCGCAACGTTCAAATCCGCTCCCGGCGGATTTGTCCTACTTGGGAGAGTGTTCACCGACAAACAACAGATAAAACAAAAGGCCCAGTCTTCCGACTGAGCCTTTTGTTTTATTTGATGTCTGGCAGTTCCCTACTCTCGCATGGGGAGACCCCACACTACCATCGGCGCTACGG